>NZ_LUPI01000080.1:0-91282 GCF_001627265.1 Nocardioides sp. REDSEA-S30_B4
GGACATGCGTCCATGGTGCCGCCTGTCAGGCTGTGCGGGTGAATCGGCCGATGGACACCGACGCAGTGCTCGAGCTCGTGCGCGAGGTCGTCGCCGAGCACGTCACGCCGCACTTCGGTGCGCTCGAGCGGGACGACGTGTCGAGCAAGCGGCGCCCCGGGGACCTGGTGACCGTCGCCGACCGCGAGGCCGAGGCGGCGCTCTCCGCTGCCCTGGGCGCCGCCCACCCGGGGGCCCTCGTCGTCGGCGAGGAGGCCGTGTCCTCGGACCCGACCCTGCTGTGCGGCCTCTCGACGGCGGAGCACGCCTTCGTCGTCGACCCCGTCGACGGCACCCGCCACTTCGTGGCCGGCTCGCCCGACCACGCCACGATGCTCGCCGAGCTGCGCCACGGTCGCACCGTGCGGAGCTGGATCTGGCAGCCCCAGCACAGCCGCGCCTACGTCGCCGAGCACGGGGCCGGGGCGTGGGCGGACGGTGTGCGGATCGAGCCCGCCACCGACCCCAGGACGCTCCGGCCGACGGGGACCTGCTGCGGCGTGGACTACCCCCGGTTGGCCGTGGGGCAGGCCGGCTGGGCGGCGTACGTGAAGAAGAAGCCGTGGGACCACCTGCCCGGCGGGCTGCTGCTCGCCGAGGCCGGCGGTCGTGTGGTGCGCCGCGCGGGGGTGCTGCTCGCGCTCAGCCCTTCCGCTTCGCGCCGAGCTTGAGCACGTCGCCGGACCAGGTGATCGGGTTGAACTCCTGCGCCGGGCGGAACGACACCGCGACGAGCTCCCCGGCGTCCGGGGCGAGGTAGACCAGGCACCGGGTGACCTTCTTGCCCGGCTTGAACTTCTTCGGGAAGTCGGTCGACGGGCAGGCGTCGAAGTCGCTGACGAAGGTGGAAGACTCCACCAGCGTGTCGTTGCCGTCGACGATGTAGAGCGGCGGACGCTCCCCGCCCAGGTCGGTCTCGCCCATGTTCTTGAAGGTCGCCTCGACGAAGTAGGGGTTGGCCTTCTTCAGCTGCTTGCCGAGCTTCCAGCCCTGGAAGGACTGCTTGAACGTCGTCCTGCGCATGTCGGTGACCGTGATGGCCAGCACGCCGACGGTCGACTGGTCGACCTCGTAGGCGACCGTGGCGGTGTCACCGAGCTCCAGGGCCGAGCCCTGGGTGGTGAGCTCGACCCCGTCGGGCACGTCGATGCTCGGGGTGGCCGAGGGCTCCTCGGTCGCGGACTCGGTGACCGACGGGCTCGCGCTCGGCTCGGCCTCGGGCTCCTCGGAGCCCGAGCAGCCCGCCAGTACCAGGGCGGGCAGCACCGCCGCCAGGGTCAGTCCCACCAGCCTCGTCCGCATCACGCCATTGTGCACGTGCTCAGCCCTCAGGCGCCGAGGAACCGCTGGGCGAAGTAGCCGCTGATGCCGTCGATGGCGATCCGCTCCTGCTGCATCGTGTCGCGCTCGCGCACCGTGACAGCGCCGTCCTCGAGGGTGTCGAAGTCGACGGTGACGCAGTAGGGGGTGCCGATCTCGTCCTGGCGTCGGTAGCGCTTGCCGATCGCGCCGGCGTCGTCGAAGTCGACGTACCAGTGCTTGCGAAGCTCGGCCGCCAGGTCGCGGGCCTTGGGCGAGAGGTCGGCGTTGCGCGAGAGCGGCAGCACCGCGACCTTGACCGGGGCCAGGCGCGGGTCCAGGCGCAGCACGGTGCGCTTGTCGACGCCGCCCTTGGTGTTGGGGGCCTCGTCCTCGTGGTAGGCGTCGACCAGGAAGGTCATCAGGCTGCGCGAGAGACCGGCTGCCGGCTCGATGACGTAGGGCGTGTAGCGCTCGTTGCCGGCCTGGTCGTAGTAGGACAGGTCCTTGCCGGAGTGCTTGGCGTGCGTGGACAGGTCGAAGTCCGTGCGGTTGGCGATGCCCTCGAGCTCACCCCACTCCGAGCCCGCGAACTTGAAGCGGTACTCGATGTCGACGGTGCGCTTGGAGTAGTGGGACAGCTTCTCCTGCGCGTGCTCGTAGTGGCGCAGGTTGTCGGGGTCGATGCCGAGGTCGACGTACCACTGCGTGCGGGTGTCGATCCAGTACTGGTGCCAGTCCTCGTCCTCACCGGGCTTGACGAAGAACTCCATCTCCATCTGCTCGAACTCGCGGGTGCGGAAGATGAAGTTGCCCGGGGTGATCTCGTTGCGGAAGGACTTGCCGATCTGGGCGATGCCGAACGGGGGCTTCATCCGCTGGCTGGTGACGATGTTGGCGAAGTTGAGGAAGATGCCCTGCGCGGTCTCGGGGCGCAGGTAGTGCAGGCCGGACTCGTCCTCGATGACACCGAGGTAGGTCTTCAGCAGGCCGGAGAACTGCTTGGGCTCGGTCCAGGCGCCGCGGGTGCCGCAGTTGGTGCAGGCGATCTCGGCCATCGGCACCGAGTCGGGGTCGTCGATCCCCTTCTTCTCCGCGACCGCCTCCTGCAGGTGGTCGGCACGGAAGCGCTTGTGGCAGGACTGGCACTCGGTGAGCGGGTCGGTGAACGTGTCGACGTGGCCGCTGGCCTCCCACGTCTGGCGCGGCAGGATGATCGAGGAGTCCAGGCCCACGACGTCGTCGCGCTGCTGGACCATCGCCTTCCACCACTGGCGCTTGATGTTCTCCTTCAGCTCCACGCCGAGCGGGCCGTAGTCCCAGGCGGAGCGGGTGCCGCCGTAGATCTCGCCGCAGGGGTAGACGAAGCCTCGGCGCTTGGCCAGGGAGACGACGTTGTCGACGGCGGACGGGGGCGGCTTGGCCACGGGTGGCTCGCTCTCTGGGTGCGGGACGACGCCGGCTGGCTGCCGACGGAGCGCTCAGCCTAACGAGCGTGCCGACGCGACGTTCAGGTCGGTCCCGGGGTCCACGACCTCGTAGGCGCTGGGCTCGTCCACGGCCCGGTAGAGCACGGGCACGGCGCGCATCTTGACGTCGTACGACGACAGCGCGCGGCGGTAGGCGCCGACGTTCTCCCAGCGGGTGGTCAGCACCCACAGGTCGGGCTCGTCGACGTTGCGGCCCACCGTGCCGTCGAGGTAGCCGCGACAGGCCGCCAGCGCCTCGTGGGCGGTCATCAGGTCGTCGCGAAAGGAAGCGACGTCCTCGACGGGAACCCGGAACCGCGTGACCACCAGCACACGGGGAGCCTACGTCACGCGCCCGGCCCGCTGAGTTGACAACGATTCCCGATCCTAGTGAGAATCGTTCTCATGAGCTCGTCCCCCACCCGTCGTGCCCTCCGCGCTGCCGCCCTCCTCCTTGCCGGGTCAGTGGCGCTCTCCGGATGCTCGGCGTTCTCCGACGCCTCGTCCTCCCGCAACTCCGTCGGAAGCGACGGCACGCCCGCCGTGGCGGCGTCGTTCTACCCGCTGGAGTTCGTGGCACAGCGGGTGGGAGCCGATCTCATCGACCTGACGGTCCTGTCCGGCCCGGGTCAGGAGCCGCACGACCTCGAGCTCACCGTCGCCCAGACCGCCACCGTCTCGGCCGCCGACCTGGTCATCCTCGAGGAACCGCTGCAGCCGGTCGTCGCCGACGCCGTGGAGCAGAACGGCAACGGTCGCGTGCTGGAGGTCGAGGAAGTGATCGCGTTGCGACCGTTCTCCGAGGGCGGGGACGACCACGCCCACGAGGACGAGCAGGAGCACGCCGACGAGCAGGACCACGCCGACGAGGCGGATGACCACGACCACGGCGACGAGGACCCGCACTTCTGGCTGGACCCCGTCCTGATGGGCGAGCTGGCCGACGCGGTCGCGGAGGAGTTGTCCGAGATCGATCCGGAGCACGCGGAGGACTACTCCGCCAACGCCGCGGCGCTCGTCGAGGAGCTCGACGCGCTGGACGCCGCCTGGACCGACGGGCTGGCCGAGTGCGAGCGCGACGTCGTGGTGGTCTCGCACGACGCTTTCGGCTACCTGACCCGCTACGGCCTGGACTTCCACGGCATCGCCGGCCTCTCGCCGGACGCCGAGCCCACCCCTGCCGACCTCGGTGAGCTGCAGGCACTGATCCGCGACGAGGGCATCACGACCGTCTTCAGCGAGGCCCTGGCCCCCCGTGCCCTCTCCGAGACCCTGGCCCGCGACGCCGGTGTCGAGACCGCGGTCCTCGACCCGATCGAGGGCCTCTCGGACGAGACCGCCGAGGAGGACTACCTTTCCCTCATGGAGGCGAACCTCGAGGCCCTGCGGGAGGCCAACGCATGCCGGTAGCACCCGTGCACCTCGAGGACGGGGCGGTCGCCATCGGCGGTCGCCCCGTCCTTCGTCACGTGGACCTGCGGGTGGAGGCCGGTGAGTTCGTCGCGCTGATGGGGGCCAACGGGTCCGGGAAGTCCACCCTGGTGCGCGCCTTGGTCGGGCTGCGCCCGCTGACCTCGGGACAGCTGCGGCTCTTCGACACCGACCTCGAGCGCTTCCACAGCTGGGCCCGCGTGGGCTACGTGCCCCAACGGGGCGGGGCCGCCTCCGGCGTCCCGGCCTCGGTGTGGGAGGTCGTCGCCTCCGGCCGTCTGACCCGTCGCCGCCTGCTGCGTCCGCTCCGTGCCGCCGACCGCGCAGCGATACGGGACGCCCTCGAGGTGGTGGGACTCCTCGACCGCGCCGGCGACGGCGTCTCCCAGCTCTCCGGCGGCCAGCAGCAGCGGGTGCTGATCGCTCGGGCGCTGGCCGGGGAGCCTGAGCTGTTCTTCCTCGACGAGCCGACCGCCGGGGTCGACCTGGCTAACCAGGAGGCGTTCGCACACGCCCTGTCGGTGCTCAAGTCGCGCGGCGCCACGATCGTCCTCGTCGCGCACGAGCTGGGGCCCCTCGCGGGCCTGGTCGACCGCTCCGTGGTGATGCGGCACGGCCGGGTCGCCTACGACGGCGCCCCGCTCGGCGACCACGCCTCCCCCGGCCTGGCGCCCGACGGCGGTCACGCGCACCACGTCGACCACCTCCACCGCACCCGGCACGACGTGGCACCGCCTGTCACGGGACCGCTCGACACCCGTCCGGAGAGCCGATGAGCACCTTCGAGCTGCTGACCCTGCCCTTCATGCAGCGTGCGCTGCTGGCCGCCGTCTTCACCGGGCTGGCGGCCCCGGCCGTCGGCACGTACATCGTCCAGCGACGACTGGCGCTGATGGGTGACGGCATCGGTCACGTCGCCGTCACGGGTGTCGCGCTCGGCCTGCTGACGGGTGCCTCGCCCACCTGGACCGCAGTCGGCGTCGCGGTCATCGGCGCGATCCTCATCGAGGTCATCCGAGAGCGCGGGCACACCAACGGCGACGTGGCCCTGGCACTGCTGTTCTACGGCGGGCTGGCCGGCGGCGTCCTCATCACCGGCCTGGCGGGGCAGAGCGCCGCTCGGCTCCAGACCTACCTGTTCGGCTCCATCACGACCATCTCCGTCGCCGACGTGGTGGTCACGATGGTGCTCGCCGCGGTCGTGGTCGTCGTGTGCCTCGGCCTTTCACCGCAGCTGTTCGCGGTTGCCCAGGACCAGGAGTTCGCGCGGGTCGCAGGGCTCAACGTGCGCTTCTACAACATCCTCGTGGCGGTGCTGGCCGCGGTGAGCGTCACCGTCGCGATGCGCACCGTGGGGCTGCTGCTGGTCTCCGCGCTGATGGTCGTGCCGGTGGCGACAGCCCAGCAGCTCACCCGGTCCTTCCGCACCACGCTCGGCGCGGCGATGCTGCTGGGTCTCGGCGCCTCCGTCGGGGGTCTGCTGGTGTCGGCGTTCGCCTCCTCGCGCGCCGACGTGGCGCCCGGTCCGAGCATCGTGCTCCTCGCGCTCGCCGGCTTCGTCGTCACCTGGCCCGTCGGGCTGTGGCTGCGTCGGCGCCAGCACCTGACCGAGCCGTTCGACGACGAGATCCCCGAGGACCACCATGACGTGAGCGAGGGGCACACGCACCAGCACGGGGCCGACTGCGGTCACGTCGCGGTCCCCCACGGCGACCACGTGGATTACCTGCACGACGGTCATCGCCACGCGGCGCACGGCCGTCACTACGACGAGCACTGAGCGGGACGACCGGCTAGCAGCCGACGTCTGTCAGGTCCCCGTCGTCGATCGCCCCGCGCCCCAGGTGCATGGCCGAGCAGTAGTAGAACGACAGCAGCGGGTCGCGTCGCAGCACGACCGGCATCCACTCGCCGCTGCTCGTCGGCTCCAGGTAGCGCATCTTCGTGGCGAGCAGCGTGCGCACGGACGTGCGGTGCTTGAGGTAGTGCTCGAGCCACCGCTGGACGTAGGCGCTGGTCAGGGCCTGCCCCCAGCGGCTGGCGGGGAGGACGAGCGGGATGTCGGTGTACTCCAGGTGGGTCGAGGCCCGCGGGACCACGAGCATCGAGTCGACCCCGGCGTCGCGCCACGCGTCGTACCCGGTGGCACGCTCGCGGCGCGGGTCGGGCCCCTGGGGCGAGGGCTGCGGGGCGATCGAGGAGCCACCCGCGGCGAACCACGGGCCCACGGTGAAGCCGTACTCCGACTGCACCGCCAGCGCCGGGACGACCGGCTCGAACGCATCGCTGCCGTCGGTGCCCGAGCTGGTGCTCAGCCCCAGCTTGTCCAGTGCCACGACCGTGGAGACCCGCTCGTCGGTGCCCTGCACCTGCGTGACGGCCGCGGCGCCGAGCGAGTGACCGATGATCGCGATGCGCGTCGTCCTGCCCGTCGCGTTGGGGCGCCTGTCGGGACGTCGGTCGAAGCGGCGGTGCCACGGGTTGTGGGCGTCGACCAGGTCCCCGGCGCCGTGGTCGGGGTAGGGGGTGCGCGGTGTGGAGGTGAAGAAGGACAGGGCGTCCTCGGTGCCGACGACGAAGTTGTCGATCTGCTGGCTCGGCACCCCGTTGAGCGTGCCGTCGTGGGGCAGCGTCTCGCTCGTGCCCTGCCCCTGCACGTCGTAGGTGAGCACGAGGTAGCCGCGCTCGGCGAGGTCCTGGGCGAGCCAGCGGTACATGCCTTCGGAGCCCTGGACGGACCCCTCGGTGATGACCACGCCCGGGAGTCGACCCCTGATCCGCTTGCCGGTGTAGGGATCGCGAGCGCGTGGCAGGGGTGCGTACAGGGTGCCGCGCAGCAGGGCGCCGTAGCGGTTGGTGAACGAGACGTCACGCATCCGGCCGCGGGTGCCGTCCCAGGCGGCGCGGAAGGGGTTGCCGACGTTCCAGCCCGGGACGAAGGCGCCCGGTGTCACGGAGGGGCGGTCCGGAGTGGCGACCTGCTCGAGGAGCTGGGCCACGCCGACCGCGGTGCCCTGCTGGACCAGCGCGGGCAGGTACGCCGGGTCGCCGAGCTGCTGGTCGGTGATGCGGCCGTAGGCGTCGGCGATGTTCTGGGTGTCGCGGGCGACGTACTCCGGCGACCCGACCGCCGGGTCGTCGGCACGCGGGGTGCCCGCGTGCGCGGCCTGGGTGGGCGCGAGGCCCGCCCCCGCGAGCAGGGAGGAGAGGACGAGTGCGGCTCCGAGCGTCTTCACACCCTGGTGAACGACGTCACACCGGACCCGTCACGCATCCGGGTCGTCGTCTCACCGACGGGGCGGCTCGGGGTTGGGCAGGGGGTTGGGCAGCGCCCCGCCGAAGCGTCGGTCCCGCTCGGCGTAGATCTCGATGGCCCGCCACAGGGCACGGCGGTCGACGTCGGGCCAGAGCACGTCGGTGAAGACCATCTCGGAGTAGGCGGCCTGCCAGAGCATGAAGTTCGAGAGCCGCTGCTCCCCCGAGGTCCGCCAGACCAGGTCGGCGTCGGGCAGATCCGGGAGGTAGAGGTGACGGGCGAGCCGCTTCTCGTCGATCTTCTCCGGGTCCAACCGCCCGGCCGCCACCTCGCGCGCCAGTGACCGCGCGGCGTCCGCGAGCTCGGCGCGTCCGCCGTAGTTGACGCACATCGTCAGGGTGAGGACGTCGTTGTCCCGGGTCAACTCCTCCGCGACCTGCAGCTCCTTGACGACCGACCTCCACAGCCTCGGCGCGCGGCCGGCCCAGCGGACCCGGACACCGAGCTCGTGCATCTCGTCGCGGCGCCGGCGGATCACGTCGCGGTTGAAGCCCATCAAGAACCGCACCTCGTCGGGGCTCCGCGACCAGTTCTCGGTCGAGAAGGCGTAGGCGGAGATCGCCTTGACGCCGATCTCGATCGCTCCCTCGACGACGTCGAAGAGCGAGTGCTCCCCCGCCTCGTGCCCCTTGGTGCGCGCCAGCCCGCGCTGCTTGGCCCAGCGACCGTTGCCGTCCATCACGATGGCGACGTGCCCGGGGACCAGCTCGCGCGGCAGGGCCGGGGGGCGGGCTCCAGAGGGGTGCGGGGTCGGTGGGCGGACGGCTCGCTTCACGGCACGGAGACTACGTGTGCCGACGGTGCCCTCAGCGCTGGACGTGCTCCATCGACCGCAGACCGCGCTCGAGGTGCCAGGCGAGGTACGCCGAGACCAGCCCGCTGGCCTCGCGGAGGGTCCGCTGCTCGGCGGCCCCCACGGTGGCCCAGTCCCCGGCGAGCAGCGCACCGAGGACCGCGACGGTCCCCTCGGCCGGGCTCGCGGAGCCGGGCACCCGACAGGTCGTGCAGAGCACCCCGCCCATGGAGGGGTTGAACCAGCGGTGCGGACCTTCGAGACCGCACCGCGCGCAGCCGTCGAAGGTGGGGGCGTAGCCGGCCACCGACAGGGAGCGCAGGAGGTAGGAGTCGAGCACCTGGGCGGGCCCCAGCTCACCGGCCGCCATCGCCCGCAGCCCGCCGACGAGGAGAAGGAACTGCTGCGTGGCGGGCTCCCGCTCCTCGGTGACCAGCCGTTCGGCGGTCTCCAGCATGACGGTCCCGGCGGTGTAGCGCTCGTAGTCGCCGCCCATCCGACCGGCGAACGGGGTCAGTGTCTCGGCCTGGGTGACGGTGTCGAGGCTGCGGCCGTCGGCGAGCTGCAGGTCGACGTGGGTGAACGGCTCGAGACGGGAGCCCCACCGCGAGGACGTGCGGCGCACGCCGCGCGCGACGGCGCGGACCCGGCCGTGCTGGCGGGTCAGCAGCGTGATGATGCGGTCGGCCTCGCCCAGCTTGTGCGTGCGCAGCACGACCGCCTCGTCGCGGTAGAGAGGCACCGCACCATTGTGCCCCGCGGGTGGGTCCGGGGCGGTCAGCGACCGGCGGCGCGGCGGCGACGGCTCGGAGCCCGCCAGCTGCTCTGGCAGAATCCGATGGCCACGTTCGTGAGGCGCTCGGGGCGCAGCCGCCACTCCAGGACCCCGCGGGCCCGCACCAGCTCGGCCCCGGGGACCTCCGAGGCCAGCAGGTCCGCGTCGGAGGTCGGGTGCAGCGGGTCGCGCGGGTGCCCCACGACCAGCGTGGGAGCGGCGATCTGCCGCCTTTCCCTCGAGCGGGGGGCCAGCCTGCCGAACAGGAGTCCGTGGAGCAGCGCCGCCGTGGGACCCGACCTCTGGTCGAGGGCGTCGACGGCCACCCCGGCCCAGAAGGGCAGCAGGGACCGTGGCACGGGGCGGCTGAGCAGTCGCGCGGCGTCGAGGGTGAAGGGCAGCACCCGCGCGGTGAGGAGCAGCGGGGAGGCCGCCAGCAGCCCGGCCTCGAGCGCGTTGTCGAGCACCGGACCCTCCACGAGCAGGCCGCGCACGCGCTCGGGGGCGCTCACCGCGACCTCGAGGGCGACGTTGGCGCCCAGGGAGGTCCCGCCCAGGACGGCTTGGGGCGCTCCCAGGTGGTCCAGCAGCGCCACGACGTGCTCGCCGAAGGCCTCCACGGAGTAGGCGAGCGGATCCGCCGGGCGGTCGGAGCGGCCATGGCCCAGCAGGTCGGGCACAACGACGTGCAGACCGGACGCGGCCAGCGCGCGGGCCAGGGGCTCGTGCATGCGGCGGGTGAGCAGCGGGGCGTGGACCAGCACGACCCACGAGTCGCCCGCACCGTACTCGGTGTACTCGACCCGGTCCCGTCCGTCCTCGGAGTGCAGGAAGAACTGACCGACGCGCTCGGAGACCAGCATGCGGTGAATCTAGCGGGACCTCCCACCAGCAGGGGCTCGGACCGGGACAATGACCCCATGGCCACCACGGTCACCAGCGCCCCCGCATCCGCCCCCGCCCCGACGTCCGCTCCGGTCGTCGGCCCGGTGATGGTGGCACCGGTAGCCCCTCGCATCGGCTGGCGCGGCTCCGTGCCGTTGCTGCTTGGCCCGCCGCGGGACTCGCGGTGATCCTCGTGACACTGGGCCGACCCGGCCTTCGTCGGCTGGTGCTGACCACCGCTGGGCTGGTGGTGGTCACCGGACTCGCCAACGTCACCGGCGGGCGGGACTGGGGCATCTCGGCGGCCTTCGGTGTCGCCAACGCCGCCGAGGCCGTCGTGGCCGGTCTCGTGCTCCGCGCGCGACACCAGGGCCCCCCTGCGCTGGTCACCCTGCAGGACTTCGTCCGGCTCATCGTCGCCGCCGTGGCCGGTGGCGTCGTCATCGCGCTCGGCGCCGGTCTGGCCGTGCTCACCATGGCCGACGGCAGTCTCGTGGAGACCGCCAAGTCCACCTTCAGCTCCCACTCCGCCGCGGTCCTGGTGCTCGTCCCGCTCGCGCTGACCTGGCGGGTACACGCCCACCGCGACCGTCCCGGTGAGCTGCCGGTCCAGGTCACGGCGCTGGCGCTGTCCATCGTCCTGGTGTTCATGCCGGCACAGGAGCTGGCGCTCACCTTCGTCCCCCTGACCTTCCTCGTCTGGGCGGCCCTGCGCTTCGACATCCGGGTGGTGGCCGCCGAGCTCGTCGTCTTCGCCGCCGTGACGACCTATCTCAACGCCCTCGGGTGGGGGCCCTTCGCGGCCGAGATCGACGAGGGCCACACCACCCAGGCCGGGGCGGCCGCACTGTGCCAGCTCTACCTGGTGTGCGCCTCGCTGCTCACCGTGCCGCTCGCGCTCGTCCTGGCCGAGCGCAACCGGCTGGTCGCGCAGGTGACCGCCGAGGAGGTCGTCTTCCGCCGCAACTTCACCGACTCCCTGCTCGGACAGCTGCTCCTGCGTATCGACCACGGCGTGCTGCGCGTCGTCGACGCCAACGACACCGCCGCCGAGGTGGTGCGGCGACCGGCCGGCAGCCTGGTCGGGACCCCGTTGGAGGACCTCCTGTCGACACCGGCCGAGCTCGGCGTGCGGCTGGTGTCCGGCCAGTCCTGGCGCGGTCGGGTCAGCGTGCGCGACGACGACGCCTCCCGGGTCGAGGTCGCCCTGAGCCGGCTCTCCGACACCGGCGACGACGGCAGCCCGGTGTGGTCAGCGCAGCTGCTCGACGTCTCCGCCGAGCACGTCGCACGCCAGGGGCTCGAGGCGGCCGAGCGCCTCACCTCGGCCACCCTCGACACCACCGCGGCGGTCATCCTCGTCACCGACCGGGAGGGCCGGATCGTGCGCGCCAACCAGGCCACGACCGACCTGACCGGCTGGCGCGAGGAGGACCTGCTCGGCCGCAAGGTGTCCGAGACGACACTCGCCGCGAGCGCCACCCCCGACCTCGAGGCGCTGTTCGTGTGGCCGAACCGTTCCGGGCAACCGGTGGTCCGCGAGGGGGAGGCCACGACGCGGGACGGCAAGAAGCTGCGCATCCTGTGGAGCAACAACATGGTGCGCGACGAGCAGGACCTGCCGGCGTACGCCGTGCTGACCGGCATCGACGTCACGACCGAGCGCGCCAGCTCGGGCCTGGTCTCCCACCTGATGCGGGCCGCGATCACCACCGCCATCATCGGTGTCGACCAGGACGGTCTGATCACCGTCTTCAACGCCGGCGCGGAGCTGATGCTCGACCAGGACGCGAGCCGGCAGATCGGGCACCGCTTCGTCGACCTCCTCGACCCCGACCAGGTCGCCGAACGACTCGGCAGCCGCAATCCCGCCCACGCGTTCGCGGCGCTGGTGCGCGACGTCGGCGGGGGCGAGCTGCCGGCACGCGACTGGCTCTGGGTCGCCCGCGACGGCAGTCGTCGCATCGTCTCGATGACGCTCAGCGCGACCGAGGCGTCGGTCAACACCCAGGTCGGTTTCCTGTGCGTCGGGCGCGACGTCACCGAGCAGCGCCAGGGCCAGGACATGCTCGTGCAGGCCCTGGAGAAGGAGCGCACCGCCGTCGAACGGCTGCGCGCCCTCGACGAGGCCAAGAACGAGTTCGTCTCCACCGTCTCCCACGAGCTGCGCACGCCGGTGACGAGCATCGTCGGGTACACCGAGATGCTCCAGGACGGCACCGTCGTGGAGCCGCTGGAGGACCAGCTGCCGCTCTTCTCGACGATCGCCCGCAACGGGCAGCGGCTCATCGTGCTGTGCAACGACCTGCTGACCCTGGCCGGGCTGGACTCGGAGTCGATCACCTGGGAGGCCGAGGACATCGACCTTCGCGAGACCCTGGCCACCGTGGAGACCGCCGTGGCGCCGATGCTCCACGAGCGCGACCTCACGGTGCTCTACGAGACCGCCGAGGAGCCGGTGCGCGTGGTGGGTGACCCCACCCAGCTCGAGCGCGTCGTGATGAACCTCGTGACCAACGCCGTGAAGTTCACCGAGGACGGCGGCGTGGTGCGCGCCCGCGTCGAGGTGCAGGGCGACGAGGCGGTGCTGACCGTCACCGACACCGGCATCGGCATCCCCGGGGAGGAGCAGCCGAACCTCTTCCAGAAGTTCTTCCGCTCCTCCACCGCGCAGAAGGAGGCGATCCAGGGCACCGGGCTCGGGCTCTCGATCGTGGCTGCCATCGTCTCCGCGCACGGAGGCACGATCCGGGTGCGCTCCGAGCACCTGGAGGGCTCCACCTTCACGGTGCGCCTGCCCGTGAAGTACTGATCCCTCCCTCACCCGCTCGTGCCGAGCCGGCGCGTCCTTCCGGAAGGATGCGCCGGCCCGGCGTGGCTCGTGGCGGCGGTCAGGCGCGGTTGACGGCGCTGATGACGGCCTTGAGGGAGGCGGTGACGATGTTGGCGTCGATGCCGACGCCCCAGAGCACCTGACCGTCGACGGCGCACTCGACGTACGCCGCAGCCAGGGCGTCGCCGCCGGCCGAGAGCGCGTGCTCGGCGTAGTCGAGCACGCGCACGTCCTCCACTCCCCCGAGCTCGGTCCCACCGAGGCTCAGCAGGGCGTCGACGAAGGCCGAGAGCGGACCGTTGCCCTCGCCGTGCAGGCTGCGCAGCTCGCCGCGGACGTAGACGTTGACGTCGAGGGCGTCCTTCTGGCCGGCCGCCGAGGAGGTGTGGACCGAGTTGAGCTTGAGCGGCGTCTCGCGGTCGAGGTACTCGGAGCGGAAGACGTCCCAGATCGCCTCCGGGGTCATCTCGCCGCCGTCGGCGTCGGTGCGCTGCTGGACCACGCGCGAGAACTCGATCTGCGCGCGTCGAGGCAGGTCGAGCTTGTGCTCGGCCTTCAGCACGTAGGCGACGCCGCCCTTGCCGGACTGGCTGTTGACCCGGATGACGGCCTCGTAGGTGCGACCCACGTCCTTGGGGTCGATGGGCAGGTACGGCGCCTCCCACGGCAGCTCGCCCACGGGTACGCCGCGCTCGGCGGCCTGCCGGTCCAGGTCCTCCAGGCCCTTCTTGATCGCGTCCTGGTGGGAGCCGGAGAAGGCGGTGTAGACGAGGTCGCCGGCGTAGGGGTGGCGCGGGTGCACCGGCAGCTGGGTGCAGTACTCGACCGTGCGGCGGATCTCGTCGATGTCGGAGAAGTCGACCTGGGGGTCGACCCCCTGGCTGAAGAGGTTCATGCCCAGCGTCACCAGGCAGACGTTGCCGGTGCGCTCGCCGTGCCCGAACAGGCAGCCCTCGACGCGGTCGGCACCGGCCATCATCGCCAGCTCGGTGGCTGCGACGGCGGTGCCCCGGTCGTTGTGCGGGTGCAGGGAGATGACGGTGTTCTCCCGGCGGGTCAGCTGCCGGGAGAACCACTCGATCTGGTCGGCGTAGACATTGGGCGTGGCGACCTCGACGGTCGCCGGCAGGTTGAGGATGATCTCGCGACCGTCCTCGGGCTGCCACACGTCGGTGACGGCCTCGCAGACCTCCAGGCTGAACGGCAGCTCGGCGGAGGTGAAGATCTCCGGGCTGTACTCGTAGCCGATGACGGTCATGTCCAGGTGCGCCTCACCGTGCTTCATGACCAGCTCGGTGCCACGGACCGCGATGTCCTTGACCTCGTCGGTGCTGGCCTTGAACACCACGCGACGGAACAGCGGTGCGACGGCGTTGTACAGGTGGATGTTGGCGCGCGGCACGCCGACCAGGGACTGCACGCTGCGCTCGATGAGGTCCTCGCGGGCCTGCGTGAGCACCGAGATCGTCACGTCGTCGGGGATGCGGTCGCCCTCGATGAGCTGGCGGACGAACTGGAAGTCGGTGTCGCTGGCCGAGGGGAACCCGACCTCGATCTCCTTGTAGCCCATCTTCACGAGCAGGTCGAACATCCGCATCTTGCGGGCCGGGTTCATCGGGTCGATCAGCGCCTGGTTGCCGTCGCGCAGGTCGGTCGAGAGCCAGCGCGGCGCCTCGGTGATGGTGCGGGAGGGCCACGTGCGATCGGGCAGGTCGATCGGCGGGAAGGGGCGGTAGCGCTCGAAGGGCATGCCGCTGGGCTGCTGGGGCGGGATGGTGGTCACGGTGTCCTCGCTGGTGGTGGCTGGTGCTCGGCTGATGGTCAGGTGACCGGCGCGCAGAAGGGCCTCCGCAGCGAGGGGGTCCGGTGTCAGACCTCGCTGCGGCAGCGAAGGAGGAGGAGCTGCTGCATCATGACGCCGCCCACCATAGCCCAGGGCTCCTCGATGAGCGGTCCTCGTCCGAATTCACCCCATCGGGCGAGGCGTCGCGCGAGTCGCCGCCGAAGCACCGCCACTACGTTTCGTGACCATGCCCCCGAGCCCGTCCAGACCAGTCCGTCTGGGCGTCGTGGGCGAGACCGAGCTCGTGACCCACGGCCTCGCCGGGATGCTGCGGCCCCACAGCGGACGGGTGTCCCTGTCGGTGCTCCGGGAGCCGGGGCCGACCCCCGGCCTCGACGTCGTCCTGTGCGACCCCTTCGACGGCCGCGACGTCGCCGGGCGCCTCGAGCGGATCCCGACACTGGGACCGGCGAAGGTCCTGGTCTTCACCTGGACCGACCACCCCCAGCGACGACGGCGCGCCCTGGAGGCCGGGGCGAACGGGTTCTTGACGAAGCACGCGAGCACGCGCGAGCTCCTCGCGGCCGTCGAGGCGGTGCTGCGCGGGGACCCGGTGCCGGACACCAGGGCGCCGGACGAGGACGTCCAGGTCTTCCCCGGGCTCTCCCAACGCGAGTCCGAGGTGCTCGTCCTCATCGGCCTCGGGCTGTCCAACCAGGAGATCGCCGACCGGATCTACGTGTCGGTGAACTCGGTGAAGACCTACATCCGCCAGATCTACGCCAAGACCGGCGCGACCCGGCGCACCCAGGCGGTCGCCTGGGCCCACGAGCACGGCTGGGACGGCTGAGGCCGACCTGACCTCGGGCCGACCTCACACCAGGACGGCCTCGCGCGACTGCTCCGACAACCAGCGCACCGGCGCCTTGGGCACCTCCCGGACCACCGGACGAGCTCCGCCACGGACGGGACGGGGCGCCGGTCGAGCAGGCCGTGCCGGCATCCGCGGCGCGGAGACCCCGGGTGCGACGTATCCCGTCGCGAGCACGGAAGCCGTGCGGTCCGGCGGCAGGAACCTGACCGCCGGCTTGGCGACGCTGCGCACCGGGGTCGGCTCCGGGGCGGCGAACCAGGTGGCCGAGGCCAGCGCGAGCCGGCGGCCCATCCCGAGGTGGCGCACCCCGTGCGCGGTCTTGTTCCACGACGGACGCCACGAGGGCACCAGCAGCTCCAGGGCCGCCACGTAGGTCGCCAGGGAGAGCAGGCACCACCAGACGGGCAGGACCGTGAGGAGGTGCCGCACGGTGCCGTGCCGTCCGCGTGACTCGGCGGCGTACAACGAGACCGTCAGCAGAGCGAGGTTCCCCACCACCAGCAGTGCCATGCCGGCGTAGTAGACCGGGCCCGGGAACAGCGACGCGATCCGGTCCGACCCGGTGAGCAGGTACGCGCCGAACAGTCCCCAGAACACCGGTGAGAGCGCCAGCGAGACGAAGGTGCCCCCCACCTGGAGCTGGAAGGCGAGGTAGGACAGCGGCCCCATCGCCCGTGCCGTGCGCCAGGGGTGGCGCAGGAGGACCAACGAGGTCTGGGCGTAGCCCTTGACCCACCGGCTGCGCTGGTTGAGGGCTGCGCGGGCGGTCAGGCAGGCCTCCTCGTCGGTGTGGCTGTCCAGCACGGTGGTGCGCCACCCCGCGGCGGCGATGGCACCGCCCAGCTCGGCGTCCTCGGTGACGTTCCACGGGTCCCAGGCACCCACCGACCCGTCGTCCGGGTCCGGCATCGTCGGCATCTGCTCGCGCTCGAAGGCGATCTCGCGCAGCAGCGCGACCGGGAAGTGGTTGGAGGTCCCACCCAACGGCACCGGAAGCCCGAGGCGCGCCAGGCCCGTGAGGACCAGGTCGAAGTGGACGGCGTACTCGTTGCCGAGCAGCCGGCTGGTCCAGGTGGTGGGGCGGACGTCGTAGCCGTCGTCGTCGCGCCGGGTGCGTCCCTCCCCGTCGCGCAGCGGTTGCTCGTTGTCGAACACCAGGCGCGCCTGCACGCAGCCCAGTCGGTCGCCGCGACGCTCCGCGGCCCGGAAGGTCGCGGCCGCCTTGCGCAGCTGTTGCGGCTCGGGTCGGTCCTCCGCGTCGAAGATCACCGCCAGATCCCCGGTGGCGTGCTGCAGCGCGTAGTTGCAGGCCTTCGGCTTCCCGTAGGGACGGGCGGCCGGCACGATCACGATCCGGAAGTGGTCGGGCAGGTCGAACGCGCGGGCCGCCGCCACGGTCGCGCCGTCCCGCTCCTCCAGCACCAGCAGGCACTCGAGTCGGTCGCGCGGGTAGTCCACGGCCTCCATCGCCGCGACGACCACCGGGATCATGTTCGCCTCGTCGTACATCGGGTGCAGCGTCGTGTAGCGGGGCAGCTCGTCGTCGGGCACCGGCTCCTGCTCGGGGGTCCGGTAGCCGCGAGAGGCCAGCACGAGCGTCAGCCGCAGCACCATGTAGGCGGTGAGGAAGACCATCGCCGCCCCGACCAGGGTCGCTCCGAGCGAGCTCGGCGACCAGGCCCCCAGGAGGGCGAGGCCGACGAGCAGGTACGCCGCGACGGCTCGTTGCGCGCGTGTCGTGGTGTGCTCGGCGGTCTCGCGACGGTGCACGGGCCGTGCCTCCGTGCCGGCGAGGCCGTCACTGCCGTGAGAGGGTCGTCCCATCACCTGCTCCCTTCGAGAGGACGAGGAAGTTGTCGGTCTGCAGCACGACGCCGAACCCGGCCAGCCGGGGCGAGCCGTGCAGGGCGAGGGCCAGCGAGTCCTCGTCGCCCGGGGTGGTCCTCATGACCACGACGTCGATGTCCGAGTCGTCGTCGGCCGGTCTCTCCAGGGCGGAGTCCCAGGCTCCGGCACTGCCCTCGTAGACGACGCGGTCCTGGTTGGGGAAGATCACCCACTCGTTGAAGATCGACTCCGCGAGGATGCGTCCCGTGGTGCGTTCGGCCACGAACCGCCCCACCTCCCGCTGCTCGGCGTAGGCGGCGCGGGCCTGACCGGCCTCCACGGCGGTCACGGGCACCGCGGGCGTGCTGAGGGCGTGGGACACCAGGAGTCCCGCGGACCCCACCACGACCGCGGCCAGGGCCGCACCTCGGACACCGGGCGCGCGCGTCGGGCGCGGCAGCGCACCGACGAGGTAGCCCGTGAACAGCGCCGCCGGCACCACCAGCACCACGGCCATCCGCAGGTTGTAGAGGTCGCCGTCCACCTCGACGACGCGCATCGGCTGGCTGCCCGACCACAGGCCGTAGACGAGGAAGGCCGGCGGCACCGTCGTGGTCAGCAGGGCGGTGAACCGAGGGCCGCCGCGCTCCCGGGCCCCGGCCACCAGCAGCCCCAGCGCACCGCCGACGAGGGCGAGCCACCCGGCGGTGTGGATGCCGCCCCAGGCGTAGGTGCGCCACGAGCGGGACCAGGAGCCGACCTGGCTCATGTCGAGCCTGGACATCTGGTCGACGCTGGACCAGGCACCGCGGTACCAGTGGAGCCAGTCCCCGAACAGGACGGCGTTCCAGACCAGCCACCCGAGCACCGCGAGGGCCATGTAGAAACCGAAGACCAGGAGCGTGCCCTGGGCGGCCTGGTCCCCGCGCCACAGCCGCTGGCGGCGTACGGCGCAGGCGTGCGCGACCACGCACCACAGCGCTGCCGAGAAGACCCAGGCCTCGTAGCGGACCAGGACCAGCAGGGCGCACAGACCCGCACCGAGGAAGAGCCAGCGCGTGCTCCCGTGCCGCTGCCAGCGCAGCACGGCGTGCACGGCCCATACCATCCCGGCGTACATCAGGGGCTCGCCCATCGGGGTCGCCTGCAGGTAGAGCACGTCGGCGTTGAGGCCGAGGACGGCGGCCGCTGCCCAGCCCCCGGCGCGCGAACCCGTCAGGTCCCGCACGACCAGGAAGAGCCCCAGGCACGTGGCGACGTGACAGGCCATCGAGAAGACCGACCCGGCGAACCCGGAGAGGTAGAGGGCGTCGTTCCACGCCAGGGTGCTGATGAGGACGTGCTGGAGCGGCAGCCAGATGCCGCCGAGCTGGGCGAGCCCGGTGCTCTCCCCCACCACCACGCGCCGACCGATCATCAGGTGCGAGAGCGCGTCCTTGTATCCGAGCACGAGGTCCTGGTGGAGCACGTGCCACCAGGAGAGCACCGAGAGGGCCAGCGCGAGCAGCACGACCCAGGTCGCGTCACGACGCAGCAGGCCGGCACGCCGCCCCGTCGTCGGAGAAGCACGCGTGGACGCAGGACGCGTCGACACGACACCCGCCACAGCCGCCCCCCCGGCTCCTCGGTCCGCGCCGCCCCCTCCCGGACCGCGCGGGCACCACCCTGGCAGCGACGCGGGTGATTTACCTTCGTTTGCTGGGATCGTCCGCTCCGGCCACCGCGGACGGCGATCCCTTTACCTTCAGCGGACACCCGTGGGTCCCCGGCACCCGGCCCGCTCTCCTAGGCTCGCGGGCATGGCCACCCTGCTCGTCGTCCACCACTCCCCGACCGACACCGTGCGTGCGTTGACCGACGCCGTCCTCGCCGGGGCACGGCACGAGGACATCGAGGGCGTCGAGGTGGTCGAGCGCGCCGCGCTGGAGGCCTCGGCCGACGACGTGCTCGCCGCCGACGGCTACGTCCTCGTGACGCCCGCGAACTTCGGCTACATGTCCGGCGCCCTGAAGCACTTCTTCGACTCCCTGTTCCTGCAGGTGGGCGGCGCGCTCGCCGACGACGGCGCGGCGGGCGGGTCCGGCGCGACCGGCGGGCGTCGGCCCTTCGGCCTCGCGGTGCACGGTCGCTACGACACCACCGGGGCGGTGCGATCGGTGCTCTCGATCACCGGCGCCCTGCCCTGGCAGCAGGCGGCGCCCGTGCTCGAGCTGCTCGGCGACCTCGACGACGAGGCGCTCGAGGCGGGGCGCGAGCTGGGAGGCACGGTGGCGGCCCTGCTGTCGCAGTGACCCGCGGTCGGTCGATCGTCCCGCTCGGCAGGTAGCCTCCCGGCGTGCGCCCCACCCGACGTCGACCGAGCACCGCCCTGGCGGGGCTGCTCGGGACGCTCCTCCTCGGTGGGCTGGTCGCGTGCGGTGAGGAGCGCTCCTCCGCCGCCACCACCGAGCCGCCCGAGAAGGGTGAGTGCCGGCTGCTCACGCCCGAGGACGTCGCACGACCCAGCAACGGCACCGCGACCGTGCCGTGCGGGGACCGTCACACCGCGCAGACCTTCCAGGTCGGTGAGCTCCCCGAGGAGCTGCACGACCTCGAGCCGGACGACCCCGCGCTCGGGACCCACGTCTACGGGGAGTGCAGCTCCTCCTTCGCCGGCTTCCTCAAGGGCGACGAGTCCGCCGTGATGCGCAGCGTCGTCTCGTGGGTGTGGTTCCGCCCCGACGACGCGTCCTGGGACGCCGGGGCCCGGTGGTTCCGGTGCGACGTGATCGGTGGCGGTGAGCAGCTGACGCCGTACCGTGCGCTGCCGAAGAACGCCAAGGGGCTGCTGGAGGGGCTGCCGCCCGACCAGTGGATGGTGTGCGCGACCGGCCGCAGCGTGCAGGCGGGCACGAAGGTGCCGTGCAGCGAGCCGCACACCTGGCGGGCCGTGACCACCATCAAGGTCGGCGAGCCGGGCGAGCCCTACCCCGGCGACGACGCGGTCGCCGAGATCACCAGCGACTTCTGCTCCGACTCGGTCGGGGCGTGGCTAGGCTACCCGACGTCGTACGACTACGGGTCGACGTTCTTCGGCGAGGCCGAGTGGGAGGCCGGCAACCGGCGCTCGGTCTGCTGGGCCAAGACGCAGCAGTAGCAGCCTCCGGCCCCGGAGTCAGCAGTCAGAAACCGAGCTTGCGCAGCTGGCGCGGGTCGCGCTGCCAGTCCTTGGCGACCTTGACGTGCAGGTCGAGGTAGACCGGGGTGCCGAGCATCGCCTCGATCTGCTGGCGCGCGGCCGTGCCGACCTGGCGCAGCCGGGCGCCTTTGCGGCCGATGACGATCCCCTTCTGGGAGTCGCGCTCGACGTAGAGGTTGGCGTGGATGTCGAGCAGGGGCTTGCCCTCGGGGCGCCCCTCACGCAGGCCCATCTCCTCCACGACGACGGCGATGGAGTGCGGCAGCTCGTCGCGTACGCCGTCGAGGGCCGCCTCGCGGACCAGCTCGGCCACGAGGACCTCCTCGGGGCTGTCGGTCAGCTCGCCCTCGGGGTAGAGCGGCGGGCCCTCGGGCAGCAGCCCCACCAGCAGGTCGGCCAGCAGGTCGACCTGGTCGCCGGCCTTCGCCGACACCGGCACGATCTCGGCCCAGTCCGTGCCCGTCTCCTGCCCCAGCGCCTGGATGGCCAGCAGGTGCTCGCCGATCCGCTCGGGGCTCGCGAGGTCGGTCTTGGTCGCGATGGCGATCTTGGTGGTGCGGCGGACCTTGGCCAGCTCGCCGACGATGAACCGGTCACCGGGACCGATCTTCTCGTTGCTGGGGAAGCACACCGCGACGACGTCGACCTCGGCCCAGGTGGTGGTCACCAGGTCGTTGAGCCGCTCGCCGAGCAGCGTGCGCGGACGGTGCAGGCCGGGGGTGTCGACGAGGACCAGCTGGGCGTCGGGACGGTGCACGATGCCGCGCACCACGGTGCGCGTGGTCTGGGGCTTGTCGCTGGTGATGGCGATCTTCGAGCCCACCAGGGCGTTGGTGAGCGTGGACTTCCCGGCGTTGGGCCGTCCCACGAACGAGGCGAACCCGCTGCGGTGCTCCGGCTGGTCCTGCGTGGTCTCGGTCATCCCTGGGCCTCCCGTGCCTGGTCGTAGTCGGCCCAGATCTCCTCGTCGGACTTGCCGGCGGCCTTGCCGGCCCGCCAGATCGGGCCGGGGTCGACGGCCCGTGGCTGCCGCTCCTGGCCGCCGCGCCAGTAGCCCATGACGTCGTACTGGTCCGAGGGCAGGCGCCGCTCGCGCATGAGGTGCTTGCGGATGGCGCGCATCTGCGCGGACTCCCCCGCCATCCAGAAGTAGCCGGTGCCCTCGGGCCAGGTCAGGTCGCTGACCACCTCGGCCAGCGCCGACACCCCGTCGCCGGGTTGGGCCAGCCAGGCGACCTCGGCACGCTCGGGGAGGTAGCCCGGGACCCGCTCGGGGACCTCGGCCCACACCCGCACCGGCAGGTCGGTGCTCTCCACGATGCGGGCCATCGCCGGCATCGCGGTGAGGTCGCCCACGAGCATCAGCCAGCCGGCCTCCGCCGGCGGCGCGAAGGAGCCCTTCGGGTCGGTGACCGTCACCGTCTCGCCCACGACGGCGTCGGGTCGTTGGGCCCACTCCGTCACCAGCCCGACGTCGTGCACGACGACGTCGAGCACCAGCTCGGCGCCGTCCCACGAGCGGACGGTGTAGTAGCGGCTCTGGAACTGGCCGGGCACGACCAGGCCGACCCACTCGTCCGGCACACCGGTGCTGCTGAAGCCCGCCAGGCCCTCGCCCCCGAGGGTCAGCCGGAGCAGGTGGTCGGCGAGCCGCTCGCGGCGCAGGACGGTCGCGCTGTGCTGCTGGGCTCGGACACTCACGCGCCGAGGCTACTCACCACGACGGACGCAGCGGGAATCCGTCACCGCCCGCGTCGTCGGTCCGCACCGCCAGCACCTGGTGCAGCTGGATCTCGTTGCGCTCGAACGCCAGCCGGCTTCCTGCCATGTAGAGGCCCCACACCCGGGCGGTCCCCTCGCCCACCTCGGCGACCGCGGCGTCCCAGTTCTCCACCAGGTTGCGGCACCAGTCGCGCAGCGTCATGGCGTAGTGGACGCGCAGGTTCTCCTCGTGCATCACCTCGAGCCCGGCGTCCTGGGCGGCGGTGATGATCGTGCCGGAGCCGGTGAGCTCCCCGTCGGGGAAGACGTAGCGGTCGATGAAGGCGCCGGTCTCGGTCGGCCGGTTGTCGTGCCGGGTGATGCAGTGGTTGAGCAGCCGGCCCTGCGGACGCAGGTGCTCGCGCAGGAAGCCGAAGTACGCCGGGTACTGCTTGACCCCGATGTGCTCGGTCAGCCCGATCGAGGAGATCGCGTCGAAGTCGCCCTCGAGGACGTCGCGGTAGTCGCTGTGCCGCACCTCGGCGAGGTCCCCGAGGCCGTCGCGGTCGATGGCCTCCTTGGCGTACGACGCCTGCTCCCTGCTCAGGGTCACCCCGAGCGCCCGCACGCCGTAGTGCTGCGCGGCGTGGCGCACCATCCCGCCCCAGCCGCAGCCGACGTCGAGCAACCGCTGCCCGGGCTGCAGGTCGAGCTTGCGGCACACCAGGTCGAACTTCTCCTGCTGCGCCTCCTCCAGCGTCGCGTCGGCCTCGGGGTAGACCGCACAGGTGTAGGCCATCGAGGGGCCGAGCACCAGCTCGTAGAAGGCGTTGGAGACGTCGTAGTGGTGCTGGATCGCCTCGGCGTCGCGTGCCAGCGAGTGGCGCAGCCCCTCGACGGTGCGGCGCCAGCGCGGCAGGTGCTCCTGCGGCGGCGGGGGCGGTGGCTTGAGCACGCCCAGCCCGGCGCCCGCGACCAGGCCGCGGACCAGGCCGAGCGCCTCGGCCGGCGAGGGCGCCCGGAAGCGCAGGTGGTTCTGCAGCAGCCGCATGGCGTCGTACGGATCCCCGGGGTGCACGCCGTGGACGCGCAGGTCGCCGCTGACGTAGGCCCGGGCCATCCCGAGGTCGCCCGGCGCGGTGAGGAGGTAGGCCAGGCCGCGCTCGGTGACCAGCTCGAGGGTGATGTCGGCGCCGGGCGGGCCCGCGCTCGAGCCGTCGTAGGCCTCGAGGCGCACCGGCATGCCGTCGCGCAGCAGCGAGGCGACCGCCTCGCCGATGGAGAGGTTCCGAGAGGTCACTGGCGTCGCACCACCTTGTCGTAGAGGGAGGTCAAGCGGCCGTCGGGGTCGTGGACGGCCTTCACGGCGGCCAGCCGGGCGCCGTCGTAGAGCCGGTCGAAGGTCTCGCGGTCGTAGAACGCCTCGGAGTACAGCGACTTGTGCCCTCCCAGGGCATGGACGCGCTCCTCGACCGCGCGGTTCACCGGACCCAGCGGGGCGTCGTCACCGACGTGGACGGTGCCCCAGAAGCCGATGTTGACGTAGGGCCGCCCCGGCTCGAGGGGGTACGTCGGCCAGTCCCGTCGCGCGACCAGCGGACAGATCCACACCGGGGTCATGCCCACGTGGTCGTCGAACCAGTCGAGGAACTCCGGGAGCCGCTCGACCGGCACCTCGACGTCCTGGACGACGCGCTCACGCCGGGGACGCCCGGCGCGACGGTCGAGCCGGTCCACCAGGCCCCAGCGGGTGTCGAGACCGACCAGCCGGTGGTAGACGTCGCTGCGCCGCCAGCGGCGCGGCCAGGCTCGACGCACCCAGGGGCGGTGCAGGCCCAGGGCACCGGAGCACCAGAACCAGTCGGTGTCCCAGCGCCACAGGTAGTCCAGGGTGGTCAGCTCGTCGCGCGGGCGACTCTGCACCGACCGGAAGAAGATCTCCGTGCCCGTGTAGTCGCTGGGCCGGGTCGCCGGTCCCTCGCGCCAGCGGGCCACGGTGAGGTAGGCCTCGTCGGGGGCGAAGACCACCCCGTCGAGCCCGTCGACCTGCTCCCCGTCGTGCTCACCGGTCTCCACGATCGTGGCGACCGTCTTGGCCAGCAGGCCCCGGTCGTCGATGCGGACGTGCTCGAGCTCGACGTGCCCCGGTGCCGGCAGCAGCTCGATCACGAGCCGCGTGGCGTAGCCCAACGAGCCGTAGGAGTTGGGGAAGGCGTCGAAGAGGTCGTCCCCCGGGCGGACCGTCACCACGTCCCCGGCCCCGGTGAGGACGTCCATCTCCAGGACCGCCTCGTGCGGCAGGCCGTGGCGGAAGCTCGTGGACTCGATCCCGAGACCGGTGACCGCGCCACCGAGGGTGATGGTGCGCAGCTGCGGCACCACCGTGGGGACCAGGCCGTGGGCCAGCGTCGCGTCGACGAGGTCCTCGTAGGTGCACATCCCCTGCACCTGGGCGGTCCGGCTCACCGGGTCGACCTCGAGGACGCCCGCGAGACAGGACACGTCGAGCACGGCCCCCACCGCGGTGCGGGGCCGGAAGAGGTTGGAGGTGGTCTTGGCCAGCCGCACCGGGGAGCCCGCCGGGATGGCGGCGTACGACGCCCGCAGCGCCCGGATCGCGTCCGCGTGCTGCTGCCAGGGGTCGATGGAGCGGCGTGCCTCCCTCACCCCACCGACGGTACTCCCGGATCAGCCGGTGTGGGTCTCCACCAGGTTGCCCTTGATGTCGCCGCGGTGAACCGGCACTCCGGTGCCGGCGAAGTCGCGCACAGCCGCGAGGTCGGCCTCGGCGAGCGTCTCCGCACCGGTGAGGACGACGGCCGCCTCGAGGCCGCCGGACCCGGAGGCCACCGCCATCGCCACGCACACGCCGAGCGCGGAGACCCGCAGTGAGGGCAGGTCGACGGTGGCGGCGGCGTAGGTGCGTCCGTCGGAGTCGCGGACCGCGGCCCCCTCCGCGGCGCCGGTGCGCGCACGGGTGGCACGGGCCAGCGTCACCAGCTTCGTGTCCTCGGGGCTCGGCTGGACGGCCTGGGGCTCACTCATCCTCGTCCTCCTCCTCGTCGTGCTCGACCCGGGTGATGAGCACGGTGTCGATCTTGTTGCGGCGTCCGGCGGCGGACTCGGCGACGAAGCGCAGGCCGTGCGCCTCGACCATGGAGCCGGGGATCGGGACCAGCCCGAGGTGCTTGGCCATCAGGCCGCCGACGGAGTCGACGTCCTCCTCCTCGACGTCGAAGCCGAACAGCTCGTCGAGGTCGTCGACGGGGTAGCGCGAGGAGACGCGGTAGAGGTCGTCGGCGACCAGGTGCGCGTGCACCTCGTCGGCGTCGTACTCGTCGCTGATCTCGCCGACGATCTCCTCCAGGATGTCCTCGATGGTGATCAGGCCGGCGGTGCCGCCGTACTCGTCGACGACGATCGCGACATGCTGGCGGCGGGCCTGCATCTCGCGCAGCAGGTCGTCGACCGGCTTGGACTCCGGCACCCAGTACGGCTCACGCATGTGGGACTCGATGCGCTCGGTGAACTCCGCGTCGGGCTCGTCGAAGTCGCGACGGACGAGGTCCTTGAGGTAGGCGACCCCGACGACGTGGTCGAGGTTGTCCTCGATGACCGGCACCCGGCTGAAGCCCGAGCGCAGGAACAGCGACAGCGTCTGGCGGAGGTTCTTGTGGCGCTCGACGAAGACCACGTCGCCGCGCGGGACCATCACCTCGCGGGCGGTGGTGTCGGAGAGGTCGAAGACCGAGTGGATCATCCGGCGCTCCTCGCTCTCGATGAGGGAGGAGGCCTCGGCGAGGTCCACGAGCTCGCGCAGCTCGGTCTCGGTCGAGAACGGGCCGTCGGTGAAGCCCTTGCCCGGCGTGATCGCGTTGCCGAGCAGGATCAGCACCCGCGGCACGGGTCCGAGGACCCGGGTGACCCACGTGAGCGGGCCGGCCGAGAACAGGGCGACGGACTCCGAGTGCTGGCGCCCCAGGGTCCGCGGGGCGACGCCGATGACCACGAAGGACAGCACGAGCATCACCGCCACGGTGACCATGACGGTCACCGCCCACGACTCCTGGAAGCGCTCGCGCACCAGCAGGGTCGCCAGCACGATCGCGGTGACCTCGCACGCGAGGCGGAGCAGCAGCGCGGTGTTGAGGTAGCGCGGCGCGTCCTCCAGCAGGTGCAGCAGCCGCTTCGAGCCGGCACGCTCCTCGGCCGCCAGCTCCCCGGCGCGTGCCTGGGAGAACGACCCGAGCGCCGCGTCCGCGGCCGAGAAGGCCCCGGCGAGCAGGACCAGTGAGGCCACCGTCACCAGCAGCCAGAGGTCACCCGCGCTCATCCGAGGCTCGACCGCCAGGCTGCGAGCAGCTCGTCCTGGAGACCGAACATCTCCTTGTGCTCCTCGGGCTCGGCGTGGTCGTAGCCCAGCAGGTGCAGGATGCCGTGCACGGTGAGCAGGTCGAGCTCGGCGACGGTGCCGTGGCCGGCGGTCTCCCCCTGGCGCTCGGCGACCACGGGGCACAGGACCAGGTCGCCCAGGACGCCCTCCTCGGGCTCCTCGCCCACCAGGCCGGGACGCAGCTCGTCCATGGGGAAGGCCAGCACGTCGGTGGGGCCCTGCTTGTCCATCCACTGCTCGTTGAGCTCGGCGATGGTCTGCTCGTCGACGGCCTTGATGCACAGCTCGGCCAGCGCGTGCACCCGCATCCGGTCCATCACGAACCGGGCGAGGGTGGAGAGCCGGCGTACGTCGACGTCGCGACCGGACTCGTCGAGGACCTCGATGCTCACGATCGCTGCTTCCTGTGGGGTCGAGGCTGGGCGGGCCGCTGGTCGCGTCCCTCGCCCTGCTGGGCCCGTGCGTCGAACTCGTCGTAGGCGGCGACGATGCGGCCGACCAGCTTGTGCCGCACGACGTCGGCGGAGGTCAGGCGGTGGAAGCCGATGTCCTCGACCCCGTCGAGGATGTCCTCGACGACGCGCAGGCCCGAGCGGACGCCGCCGGGCAGGTCGGTCTGGGTGATGTCACCGGTCACGACGATCTTGGAGCCGAAGCCGAGCCGGGTGAGGAACATCTTCATCTGCTCCGGCGTGGTGTTCTGCGCCTCGTCGAGGATGATGAAGGAGTCGTTGAGCGTGCGGCCCCGCATGTAGGCCAGCGGCGCGACCTCGATGGTGCCCGCGGCCATCAGCTTGGGGATCGAGTCGGGGTCGATCATGTCGTGCAGCGCGTCGTAGAGCGGCCGGAGGTAGGGGTCGATCTTCTCCCCCAGCGTGCCGGGCAGGAAGCCGAGGTGCTCGCCGGCCTCGACGGCCGGGCGGGTCAGGATGATCCGGTTGGCCTGCTTGGACTGCAGCGCCTGCACGGCCTTGGCCATCGCGAGGTAGGTCTTGCCGGTGCCCGCGGGACCGATGCCGAAGGTGATGGTGTGCTCGTCGATGGAGTCGACGTAGCGCTTCTGGTTGAGCGTCTTGGGTCGGATCGAGCGGCCGCGGTTGGACAGGATGTTGAGGCTCAGCACGTCCGCGGGGCGCTCGGTGGTCTCGGCGCGCAGCATGCCGAGCACCCGGTCGACCGTCTCGGACGTAACCGACTGGCCGGTGCGCAGGATCGTGACGAGCTCGTCGAGCAGCCGCTCGCCGAGCGCGAGCTCGGAGGGCTCACCGATCATCGTGATCCGGTTGCCACGGACGTGCAGGTCGGCCTCGAGGGCCTCCTCGAGCCGCGCGAGGTGCTCGTCACCGGGGCCGAGCAGGCTGACCATGTCGATGCTGGTGGGGACCACCACGGTGTGGCGGGTCTGGTGCGCGTCAGTCATGGATGCCCGGGCGGGCCCTCTCTCTTGCGGGTCTCATGCAGCCCCTCCACTCTACGGCGTGGGGCGCTGCGCTCCCAGCGGGTAACGCGTCGGGGCTCGCTCCTCGGGCCCGGGGTGGACGCACAGCCGCCGCGTACCGTGGCAGCGTGCCCGGTCCCGACTCCCCGCCCCTCGACTGGGACGACGAGGACCCCGACCCCGACGACGAGTCGCTGCCGCCGTACTGGTTCGCCGGGCAGGCGCTCCCCCAGGACGCTCGGCGGATGGGGCTGACCCACCACACGGCCGAAGGGGCCCTGCTCGACTTCGGCGGACGGTTGGACCCTGCCAAGCCGCTGCACCGGTGGACGGCGTGGTTCCTGCTGGTGGTCTTCGGGCTGCCGGTCGTCTTCGCCGTGGTGCGGGTGGTGCTCTACCTGTAGGCCCGATCAGAACCTGCTGGTCGGCGCGCCCGCGGCGTAGGCCACCGAGAGCGTGCCCAGGCACATCTCGTCGGTGGAGCCCTCGCCCCACAGGACGTACTTCTCCTGCTGGCCCTCGAAGGCCGGGAGCTTGTCGCGCAGCCACTGCTCGTGGCGGCAGGTGACGGTCAGCGTGTCTCCGGGCTCGAGGGTCAGCGGCTCCACGGGCTGGCTGCCCTGGTCGTCGAAGTCCCACAGGTCCACGTCGAGCAGGGTCCGCTCGCGCGGCGTGCCCTGGTTGGCGACGACGGAGATCTCGCGACCCAGCAGGTGCATGTGCCCGGCGACCCCGAGGACGGTCATCTCCTGGCCCACCCGCCGGGTGCACGTGGTGGTCTCGGAGGGCTCCTCGAGCTCCCCGCAGAGCAGGTGCAGGGCATCGGCGGTGAGCGCGGCGCCGCCGAAGCGCTGGCGCAGGTCGACCATCGCGGCCTCGCGGTCGCAGAGCGGGCCCTCCGAACGGGCCTCGCGGCAGGGCAGCTCCACCGGCGCCGGCATGAGGTAGGTGTGCAGCGACTGCAGGTCGGTGTCGCCCGGCATCCACCGCAGCTGGGTGGCCGACCGGTCGGGGGTCGCGCCCTTGAGCAGGTTGTAGTGCACCTGCATGACGACCCGGCTGCCGGCCTCCAGGCGGGTGCCGTAGCCGTCGCGGGTCGCCCGCTCGTCGCCGCCCGGCGCCCACGCGGCCAGCCAGTTGGCGTCGGTGAGCCGGGAGAAGTCGCCCTCCAGGCCGCTCCCGCCGAAGCAGGTCCACCCGGGGTCGACCGTCTTGGCGTCGAGCTCCTCGGCCGCCGCGACCTGGTCGGCGTCGACCTTGAACAAGATGACGTGGTGCACGACGTCGGGGTTGCCCGGCAGCACCTGGCTGCCGGTGAGCCAGACGTCCTCCTCGAGCCCGGGGTCCAGGAGGAAGCAGCGGTAGTCGTCGGTGCCGGCCCCGCTGGGAGCACTGGGGGTGTAGTCGGTGTCCATCTCCAGCGTCATCCGCTGCTCGCCGCGGCGCAGGGCGACCTGCTTGCCGGGCTCGACCGACGAGAGCTGCTGGGCGGCCACCTCGGGCGGGGCCGGTGGCTCGAGGACGTCGGCGGCGTCACCGGTACGCCTGTCCTCCCCCGTCTGCAGCAGCGCGACCGCCACCGTGCCGACCACGGCCAGCACCGCGGCGACCAGGACCGCCAGGAGCCGCCGGGTCGTCCGACCACTCATCCAGCCGCTCATCCGGCCGCCTATCCGGGGGGCCAGGTCAGGTCGCGACCGGCGAGCACGTGCAGGTGGGTGTGGAAGACGGTCTGGCCGGCCTTCGCGCCGGTGTTGAACACCAGCCGGTAGCCGTCCTCGTGGCCCTCGGCGGTCGCGACCGCGTGACCGGCATCGATGAGCTCGGCCATCGCCACCGGGTCACCCACCGCGAGCTCGCCGGCGTTGGCGAAGTGCGCCTTGGGCACGACCAGCACGTGGGTCGGCGCCTGCGGGTTGATGTCACGGAACGCGACAGTGCGCTCGGTGACGTGCACGACCTCGGCCGGCACCTCGTCGGCCACGATCTTGCAGAACAAGCAGTCGGACATGGGTCTCCCTTCCCCCCGCCGATCATCGCACGCGCGACACACGACGGAACCTGGAACGCGGATCGGACGTCCCAAGGGCATCATGGACACCATGCGCACCACTCCACGACCCGTCCGCACCTTGGCCGCCCTGGCGGTCGGGGTCCTGCTGACCACCTCCGCGTGCGGTGGTGACGACAGCGCGACCGACCCGGTCGCCGCGGACCGCTCGGAGTCGCCCACGGCCGCGGCGTCGCCCTCGGAGCCCGCGCCCAGCGACGTACCGTCCGAGGAGCCGGCGCCCGCAGGGGCGGTGCCGGTCTACTACGTCGGCGACACCGGCGTCGGACCGCGGTTGTTCCGCGAGTTCCGCCGGGTCAGCGGCGAGCCGGCGCTCGGCGCGGCCGAGATGGCCGCCTCCGGTGAGCCCGCGGACCCGGACTACCGCTCGCTCTTCCCCGGCGGCGGCGGCTTCGACGCCGTCGACCACTCCGGCGGCACGATCGCGGTGAGCCTGTCCGACGAGACCTGGGTCGACCGCCCCTCGGGCATGGCCGGCGCCGAGGCCGAGCTGGCCCTGCAGGCCCTGGTGCACACCGTCCAGGGCGCGCTGCAGTCGCGCGACCCCGTCAGCGTGACCTCACCGTCCGGCGCCACGACGCTGTTCGGCGTCGAGACCTCCGACGGCGTCGACAACGCCGACCCCTTCGACGTGCTCAACCTGGTGAGCATCACCGCCCCCGAGCAGGGCGCGTCGGTCTCCGGCACCTTCACCGCCAGCGGGGTCGCGTCCTCCTTCGAGGCCACCGTCCCCTGGGAGGTGCGCGACGGCTCCGACGCCGTCGTCGCCCGCGGCTTCGCGACCGCCGAGGGGTGGATGGACGCGCTCTACCCGTGGGAGACCGAGGTGGACGTCTCCGACCTGGCCCCGGGCACCTACACCTTCATCGCCATGACCGACGACCCCTCGGGTGGCGAGGGCAACCCGCCGATGTTCGACACCAAGGAGATCACCGTCGGCTGAGCCCTCGAGGGCGGTGGGCAGTCAACCGTCCGGGCAGTCCGTTCGGTTCCTGAGCCACCGCCCCGGCACGTCCGGCGCGGGCGGTGAGTGTTGAACCGAACGGGGATCCGATTCGGTTGAAGGCTCACCGCTCCCCTGACCGACCGCCGTAGGCGGTGAGCAGGCAACCGATCGACAGCCGGATTCGGTTGCGCACTCACCGCTCCCGCGAGATCAGCCCCAGCGGGAGGTCCGCGAGAGCAGGGCCGCCACGGCAGCCACGCCCGCGGTGGAGGTGCGCAGCACCTCGGAGCCCAGCCGGACCGAGGTGGCGCCGGCGGCCGTGAACGCGTCGAGCTCCTCGGGAGCGATGCCACCCTCGGGCCCGACCACGAGCAGCAGCGACCCCGTGGCCGGCACCTCGAGCCCGGCCAGCGTCGTGGTGGCGTCCTCGTGCAGTACGACGGCGAGGTCGGCGGCGGCGACGAGCTCGGCCACCCGGGGGGTGCCGGCCATCGGGTCGACCACCGGGTGCCAGGTGCGCCGGGCCTGCTTGGCGGCCTCGCGGGCGGTGGAACGCCACTTGGCCAGGCCCTTCTCGGCCCGCTCCCCCTTCCAGACCGCCACGGAGCGGGACGCGGCCCACGGCACGACCCGGCCGACGCCGACCTCGGTCAGCACCTCGACCGCGAGCTCGCCCCGGTCACCCTTGGGAAGCGCCTGCACGACCGTGACCGACGGTGCGGGCTCGGGGTCGCGCGTGGCCTCGTGCACGCTGACGTCGAGGGTGCGCTTGCCGGTGGCGGCGACCTCGCCGAGCACCGACCGGCCCAGCCCGTCGGTCAGCACGAGCCGCTCCCCCACCCGCAGGCGTCGTACGGCGACGGCGTGGTGCGCCTCGTCGCCCTCGACGACCACCGTGGCACCCGCGGTCACGCCCTCCAGCGAGGGCACGAGGTGGACCGGGAGCGACATCGGCTCAGTGGTTGAACGCGTCGCGGAGGCGACCGAAGACCGACTTGGCGCCCGGCTTGACCGAGCCCTCCGGAGACTCCTCGCCGCGGATCGCCGCCAGCTCGTGCAGCAGCTCCTCCTGCCGGGCGTCGAGGCGCGTCGGGGTCTCGACCGCGATCGTGACGACCAGGTCGCCGCGACCGCCGCGCAGACCGGGCACGCCGCGTCCGCGCAGCACCTGCTCGGTGCCGGACTGGGTGCCGGGCCGGATGTCGAGCTCGAAGGAGGTCTCGAGGTCGGTGACCTGCTCGGACCCCTCGACGACGTCGGCCTCCAGCGTGGGCATCTCGATCGTGGTGCCGAGCGCCGCGGCCGTCATCGGGACCGTCACGGTGCAGTGCAGGTCGTCGCCCTGGCGCTTGAAGACCGGGTGCGCCGCCACGTGGATCTCGACGTAGAGGTCGCCGGCCGGACCGCCGCCGGGGCCGACCTCGCCCTGCTCGGCGAGCTGGACGCGGGTGCCGGTGTCGACGCCCGCGGGGATCTTCACGGTCAGGCTGCGGCGTGACCGGACCCGGCCGTCGCCGGAGCACTCGCGGCACGGGTCGGGGATCACGCTGCCGAAGCCGCGGCACGCGGCGCACGGACGCAGCGTGCGGATCTCGCCGAGGAACGAGCGCTGCACGTGGGCGACCTCACCCTGGCCGCGACAGGTCTCGCAGGGCACCGCGTGCGAGCCGGGAGCAGCACCCTCGCCGGCGCACGCCGAGCAGGTGACCGCGGTGTCGACCTTGATCTCGCGCGAGACGCCGAAGGCGGCCTCGGCCAGGTCGATCTCCAGCCGGATCAGCGCGTCCTGCCCGCGGCGTACGCGCGGACGCGGACCACGGCCCGTGCCAGTGCCCTGACCACCGCCTCCGAAGAAGGCGTCCATGATGTCGGTGAAGGAAAACCCGGCACCCTGGCCGAAACCACCCGCCCCGCCCCCGAACGGGTCGCCGCCGCGGTCGTAGGCCGCGCGCTTCTGCGGGTCGCTGAGCACCTCGTAGGCGCGGGAGACCTCGCCGAACTTCTCCTGCGCGGCGGGGTCGGGGTTGACGTCGGGGTGGTACTGCCGCGCGAGTCGCCGGTAGGCCTTCTTCAGCTCGGCGTCGTCGGCGTCACGGGAGACCCCGAGGATGTCGTAGAGGTCCTGGCTCACTGCGGTCGCTTCCTCGTCTTCTGTGCTGGTCGTCAGCTGGTCTGCGGCTGGTCGTCGGCTGGTCTGCGGGTGCGGGACGGGCGGCTCAGGCCTCGTCGAGGATCCGGGTCACGTAGCGGGCGACGGCGCGTACCGCAGCCATCGTCCCGGGGTAGTCCATGCGGGTCGGGCCCACGATGCCCAGGGTGGCCAGCGACTGGTCCTCGGGGCCGTAGCCCGTCGACACCACGCTGGTCGAGGCGAGCTCCTCGTAGGGGCCCTCGGCGCCGATCCGGACGGTCACCATGCCGCTGGACCCGGCCTCCCCGAGGAGCTTGAGCAGCACGACGTGCTCCTCCAGCGCCTCGAGCAGGGGGCGTACGGCGGAGTCGAAGCTGTCGCCGTAGCGGGCGAGGTTCGCCGCGCCCCCGACCGCCACCCGGTGGTCGGAGCGGTGGTCGCTCATCGCCTCGCAGAGCGCCTCGACCACGGCCCCGGTGGCCTCCGCGCCGGGCTGGGCCGCGGCGTCGTCGGCGGGCACCAGGGCGCGCAGCCCCGCCACGGCGTCGGCGATCCGCTGGCCGGTGGCGACCAGCAGCAGCCGGCTGCGCAACGTGGCGAGGTCGTCGTCGGCCAGCGGGGAGGAGAGCTCCACGAGGCGCTGCTCGACGCGCCCGGTGCTGAGGATCAGCACCACGAGCAGCCGCTCGGGGGTGAGCGCCACGAGCTCGACGTGCCGGACGGTCGAGGAGGAGAGCGTGGGGTACTGCACGACGGCGACCTGGCGGGTCAGCTGCGAGAGCAGCCGCACCGAGCGCTGGACCACGTCGTCGAGGTCGACCGCGCCGTCGAGGAAGCTGGAGATGGCGCGCTTCTCGGCCGAGGAGAGCGGCTTGACCGTGGTGAGGCGGTCGACGAACATCCGGTAGCCCTTGTCGGTGGGCACCCGCCCGGCGCTGGTGTGGGGCTGGGTGATGTAGCCCTCCTCCTCCAGCACCGCCATGTCGTTGCGCACGGTGGCCGGGGACACGCCCAGCCCGTGCCGCTCCACGAGCGCCTTGGAGCCGACCGGCTCCTCGGTCGAGACGTAGTCCTCCACGATCGCGCGGAGCACGGCGAGTCGACGGTCCTCCTGCACGCCCCACCTCCGGATCCCCTGGTCGTTCGAGCTCGGGCTCGAACCTGGCACTCGATCTCAGTGAGTGCCAACTCTACAAGCCCCGCGAGCCGACCCTTGGCACCCGTCGTGAGTGAGGTTAGGCTTGCCTCACTTCGACCGGAGGTCCTCATGCCCCTGCTCCGCCCCCGCGCCCAGCGCGACCCCTCGCCCATGGCCGCCCGGGCGCGCTCGGCGCTGGCCTGCCCGTCCGGTGCCGACCTGCGCGGCCACGACGACGCCCCGCTGCTCGACGCGGAGGTCGTGTCACTGACCGACGACGGGGGCCGGCCCACCCTGCTGTGCACCCCGACCTCGCCGCTGCTCACGCACGCGGCGCGGCGCGACGTGGTCCGGCTGCGCGTCACCAGCGGCGTGCGCGGGTCGACGAGCGACGAGGACGGCGCCCTGGACGTGCTCGAGGTCTCCGGGCGACTGGTGCTCGGCGGCTCCGAGGGCTGTGGCCGCTGTCCCGAGGAGCATCGCCTGGTGGTGCTCGAGCCGGCCGCGGTCACGCTGCGGGTCCAGGGCCGCACCGTGCCCGTGCCGGTGGAGGACTTCCTGGGCACCGAGCACGCACTCAACCGGGGCTACCTCCAGCGGGCCGCCGAGCACGCCACCGCGTGCCACGGCGAGGAGCTGCGCCGCGTCGTCGCCCGGCTCACGGGCTGCCCTCCGGGTCGCCTGGCGGCCGCGTCGCTCGCGGGCCTGGGCGTGGACGGGGTGGAGCTGCGGTGGGTCGACACCGACGGCGCGCACGCGCAGCGGCTCGTCTTCGACCCGCCGGCCACCGACGCCGCCTCCCTGGGACGGCTGCTGCGCGAGCACCTGGACCCGGGCATCTGCTGAGGGCGCCCGGGACGCTCCTGGCGGGGTGTTCCTAGGCTGGGCACCCATGAGCACCTCCCCCGCCACCCTCACCGAGGTCGCCGACCGCGTCTGGGTGGCCCGGCACCCCTGGTTCGACGTCAGCACGACCGTCGTCGGCGGGGAGCGGGGGCTGGTCGTCGTCGACACGCACGTCTCCACCCGCGTCGGCCGTGAGCTCGTCGAGTCCGCGCGGTCGCTCGGCGCCGGGGACGTGATCGGCGTCGTCGCGACGCACGCCCACCACGACCACGTGCTCGGCACCGCGGCGTTCCGCGAGGCCTTCGGGGAGGCGCTGCCCGTCCACGCCCACGAGTCCTGCGTGGACGAGCTGCGACGGTGGGCCGCCGACCGCCCGGCGTACGATGGCGAGGAGCCGGTGCCCGGCGAGGTCGACGCCAGCCCGGTGGTCCTGCCGGACCGGACCTTCTCCTCCGCCGCCGTGGTCGACCTCGGCGACCGGGTCCTGGAGCTGGTGCACCCCGGCCGGGCGCACACCTCCGGCGACCTCGTGGTCCGCGTGGCCGACGCCGACGTGCTCGTGGCCGGGGACCTGGTCGAGGAGTCCGGGCCGCCGGCGTACGGGCCCGACTCCTTCCCGATGGAGTGGCCGCTGGCGCTCGACGTGTGCCTGCAGCTGTGCACCGACCGCACCGTCGTGGTGCCCGGGCACGGCGCGCCCGTCGACCGGGCCTTCGTCATGGACCAGCGGGCCGACATCGGCGTGGTCGCGGAGACCATCCGCGACCTCGCCGGTCGTGGCGTCCGGGTCGAGCAGGCGCTGGAGGTCGGCGACTGGCCGCTCGATCGCGGCGCCCTGGTGCACGCGGTCGCGCGCGGCTACGAGCACCTCCCGGCCAGCCAGAAGCGGCTGCCCCTGCTGTAGCCCCACACCCCCTCGCGGGGGTGAGGCCGGGCACCGGGCGCCGACCTAGCGTCGGGACATGTCCGCGCACGAGCACGAGAACGAGAACACCGCCGGCATCCCCGACGAGCAGCTGCCGCCGGACCTGGTGGCCGGCGAGGACAACCCGCTGGCCGAGGGCCTCCCGGACGGCGAGGGCGAGGGGTTGCTCGAGGCAGGCAAGCCGGCCGAGGAGCCCTTGGACCCGGAGGCCCCCGCACACGCAGGGGACGACCGCGAGAAGCGGAGCGGTCCCGCGGAGGAGACGGACTGAGCGGGTCCAGCTGATCGGGTCCAGGTCGGTCCGCCCGGCGGCGCGCCTGCCACGGGCGGCGGGACCGCGTTCCTAGCCTGGACCGGTGAACGACCGCTACGGAACCGACGTCCTCTCGACCGACTGGCGCGCCCCCAGGCGCGGGCGGGCCACGGAGGCCCCGGCCACCCTCGGCGAGGTCGTCGAGGAGGTCACCGCTGACTTCTGCGGCGAGATCGTCGCCGTCGACCGGGACCTGGACGTCCTCACCCTCGAGGACCGGCGCGGCCGTCGCCGGACGTTCCCCCTCGGCCCGGGCTTCCTGCTCGACGGCAAGCCGGTGATCCTCACCGCCCCCGTCACGCAGAAGGGCCCCGCGAAGCCGACACGGACGGCCTCGGGGTCCGTGGCGGTGGAGACGAGGGCCCGCGTGGCGCGGGCCAGCCGGATCTTCGTCGAGGGTCGCCACGACGCCGAGCTGGTGGAGAAGGTCTGGGGGGACGACCTCCGGGTGGAGGGCGTGGCCGTGGAGTACCTCGGCGGAGTCGACGACCTGGCCGACCACCTGCGCGACTTCCGCCCCGGACCGGGCCGGCGCGTCGGCGTCCTCGTCGACCACCTGGTCGCGGGGTCGAAGGAGAGCCGGATCGCCCAAGGCATCGCCCGCTCCCCCGTCGGGAAGCACGTCCTGATCGTGGGACACCCCTTCGTGGACGTCTGGCAGGCGGTCAAGCCCGACCGGCTGGGCCTGGAGGCCTGGCCGTCGATCCCGCGCAGCATCGAGTGGAAGAAGGGCGTGTGCCAGCACCTCGGCTGGCCGCACCGCGACCAGGCCGACATCGCCCGGGCCTGGAAGCAGGTGCTGGGCCGGGTGGGTTCCTTCGCCGACCTCGAGCCCGCCCTGCTGGGTAGGGTCGAGGAGCTGATCGACTTCGTCACCGCAGACCAGGGGGACCGATGAGCCAGGTGCCGCCGCAGGGCCCCGGACCGATGCCGGGACCGCCCGGGCCCGGTGGGTGGGGCAAGCCGCCGATGTCCCCGTCGGAGGAGCGCACCTGGGGATCGGCCGCGCACTGGTCGGCCTTCGTGGCCGCCTTCGTGGCCCTGGCGTTCCTCGGCCCCCTGCTGGTGCTGCTGCTCAAGGGCAACGAGTCGGCCTACGTCCGGCGCCAGGCCGTGGAGTCGCTCAACTTCCAGATCTCGATGCTGATCTACGCCGTGGTCTCCGGCGTGCTGGTGCTGGTCCTGGTCGGCCTGCTGCTGCTCGTCGTGGTGGGCCTGGCGTGGGTGGTCTTCACCCTCATCGGCACGATCCGCTCGACCAACGGCGAGGAGTACCGCTACCCGCTCACCCTGCGCCTGGTCAGCTGACCCGGCTCAGGACAGCAACTCGCGGACGACCGCGTCGGCGAGCAGCCGCGCCGCATCGGTCAGGACCAGTCGCTCCCCCACCTGCTGGAGCAGCCCCCGGTCGACCAGCCCCGGCAGCGCGGCCAGGCCGTCGGCGCCGAGCACGTCGACCGGCAGGCCGTCGCGCAGTCGCAGCTCGAGCAGGACGCGCTCGACGCGCCGGTCCTCGGCCGACAGCACCTCCCGGGCGAGCGCCGGGCTGCGGCCCGCGGCCAGCCGCTCGGCGTACGCCGCGGGGTGCTTGACGTTCCACCAGCGCACCCCGCCCACGTGGCTGTGCGCCCCCGGGCCGACGCCCCACCAGTCCGCGCCGGTCCAGTAGAGCAGGTTGTGCCGGCAGCGGCTGGCCTCGCCCGCGGCCCAGTTGGAGACCTCGTACCACTCCAGCCCGGCGGCCCGGAACCGCTCGTCGGCAAGCTCGTACTTGTCGGCGAGGTCGTCCTCGTCGGGCATCGGCAGCTCGCCGCGGCGGACGCGGCGGGCCAGCGCGGTGCCGTCCTCGACGATGAGGGAGTACGCCGAGACGTGGTCGGGCCCGCAGGCCAGCGCCGCCTCGACCGAGGTCTCCCAGTCCGACAACGACTCGCCGGGCGTGCCGTAGATGAGGTCGAGGCTGACCTGCTCGAACCCGGCGGCCCTGGCCCACTCCACGGCCTGTGGCACCCGCAGCGGGTCGTGGGTGCGGTCGAGCACCGAGAGCACGTGGGTGACCTGCGACTGCATGCCGAAGGAGATCCGGGTGAACCCGCCCTCCCGCAGCCGGGCCAGCCCCTCCGGGGTCACGGAGTCCGGGTTGGCCTCGGTCGTGACCTCGACGTCCGGGCTGAGCCCGAGCTCGTCGCGGGCGGCTGCCAGCACGCTCGCGAGGTCCTCGGGCGGCAGCAGCGTCGGGGTGCCGCCGCCGAGGAAGACGGTGTCGACGCGCACGTCGCGATCCCCCAGCACCAGAACGGCACGTGCACGTAGAGGCCGAAGGGTCGCGTCCCCACGCCCTGCAGCGCCCCCGGCGGCAGCGAGCCGTCCTCGGGGGCGGTCTCGCCGTCGGGCAGGGAGGATGGCACCGACCCATCCTCCACGCTGGGGCTCAGACGGGCACGTTGAGGGTGACCGTGTAGCCGTCGTCGACCGAGCCGGTGACCGACGCCATCTGCAGGGAGTAGCCGTCGGAGAAGACGTTGTCGGAGTCCAGGGAGATCGCGGCGAGGTTCGCCGCGCTGCCGGAGTATCGGGCGTCGGCGTAGACGTCCTCGCTCACGTCCTGCGGCAACGCGAGCTGGGAGGTGCGCAGCTTGTTGGTGTAGCTGGTGGCGGCAGCCTCGGACTCGTAGACCTCGAAGTGCATGTGCGGCCAGCGACCCGAGTAGCAACCCGGGAAGATGCTGGTGAACTCCACGCGTCCGTCGGCGTCGGCGACCTGGACCCCGCGCAGGTAGTTCTCGTCAGCGACGGCCTCGCTGTACATGGAGTAGTCACCGGCCGCGTCGCAGTGCCACAGGTAGATCGCCGCACCCTCCAGCGGCGTCGCCTCGTCGCCCGAGAGGTCGTAGACCCGCATCCGGACTGTGACCGGCACCCCGTCGGCCACGCCGGAGGCGTCACCGAAGCTCGAGGTGATGTCCGAGCGCACGACCCCGCTCTCGGCCAGCACGTTGACCCCGTTGGAGCCGTCCCCGGGATAGGGGCCTGCCGTCTCCTCGGGGATCTCCCCCTCGGCGACCTCCACCGAGGACCCGGTGTCGGGCGCCGCACCACCCGCACCGCCCGGGCCGCCCTGGCCGCCCGGAGCACCGCCCGCCGGCGGCGCTGCGGCCGTGTCGCCGCCGGTCTCGATCGTGGTCGTCGAGGAGGAGTCGGTGCCACAGGCGACGAGAGCCGCCGAGGCTCCGAGCCCACCGAAGGCCGCCAGCAGGCGGCGTCGGCCCAGCAGGCCCTGACGCTCGGCGATGCGCGGCAGGTCGTGGGACAGACCAAGGTCGTGGTCCTCGAGCTCCCCCTCGTGGTGCCCGTGGTGCCTGTGGTGGTCGTCGTGTGCGGGGTGTGCGGCGTGGTCGCTGGATCGGCTCATGGGAACAGTGAACGCCCCGGACCTGTGCACCTGCTGTGCACGGACCGGGGCGTCCCTGTCAGACCCTCAGCGGGACCCGATCAGCTGTAGAAGCTGTCGATCAGGTCCTTGTTGTTGCCCTCGACGACCGCGCGCTTGACCTTCATCGAGGGGGTCAGCTCGCCGGACTCGATGCTCAGGTCGTGGTCGAGGATCTCCCACTTCTTGATGGTCTCCCAGCGGTTGAGCTTGGCGTTGAGCTGCTCGACGTAGCCGGCCACCATGTCCTTGACCGCCTGCGACTGCACGACCTCGGTGTAGGACTTGCCCGCCATGCCGTTCTCCTCGGCCCAGCCCGCCATGGCGTCGGGGTCCAGGGTGATCAGCGCGACGACGAAGTTGCGCTCGGCGCCGAAGACCATGAACTGGCTGGCGTAGGGGCACAGCGCCTTGAACTTCGACTCGATCGCCGGCGGCGCGACGTACTTGCCGCCGGAGGTCTTGAAGAGCTCCTTGATGCGGCCGGTGATCGTGAGGAAGCCGTCGGCGTCGATCTCGCCCTTGTCGCCGGTGCGCAGCCAGCCGTCCTCGGTGAGCGTCTCGGCGGTCTTGTCGGGCAGGTTGTGGTAGCCGGCCATGACGTGCGGGCCGCGCAGCTGGACCTCGCCGCCCTCGCCGATGCGCACCTCGGAGCCCGGGAAGGCCTGGCCGACCGTGCCCATCTTGTACTCGTCGGGGTGGTTCACCGTCGCGCCGGCGCAGTTCTCGGTCATGCCGTAGCCCTCGAGGATGAGGATGCCCGCGGCGTGGAACCACTCCGCGATCTCGGCGTTGAGGGCCGCGGAGCCGGAGATGAAGAACTTCACGCGGCCACCGAAGCGCTCGCGGACCTTGCTGAAGACCAGCTTGTCGAACAGGCCGTGCTGCAGCTTGAGCGGCAGCGGGATGCTCTTGCCCTCGCGCTTGCGCTTGTCGACCTCGATGCCGACCTTGAAGGCCTGCTTGAAGATCTTCTCCTTGGCACCACCCTCGGAGGCGGTCATGGTCACGATGCGCGCGTGGGCCTTCTCGAAGATGCGCGGCGCGGCACCCATGAAGGTCGGCTTCACGACGCCCAGGTTGTCCACGATCTTCTCGACGCGGCCGTCGATGGCGGTCGCGAAGCCGCACGCCAGCTGCGTGGAGAGGAGCACCTTGCCGAAGGAGTGGGCCATGGGCAGCCACAGGAACTGCAGGTCGTCCTCGTGCAGGATGTTCTGCGACTTGATCGCGGCACCCTCGTAGACCCAGCCCCGGTGCAGCAGCCGCACGCCCTTGGGCTTGCCGGTGGTGCCGGAGGTGTAGATCAAGGTGGCCAGCGCGTCGGGAGCGATCGACTTCGCGGTCTCCTCGATCACGCCCGGGTGCTCGGCGAGGTAGGCCTCGCCCAGCTTCTCGAGGTCGTCGAGGCTGATCAACCAGTCACCGTCGGTCGCGCCGTCGAAGACGACGACCTTCTTCACGGTGGGGATCTGGGACTTCTGCTCGGTCAGCTTGGCGACCTGCTCGTCGTCCTCGGCGAAGACCACCTGGCACTCGGAGTCACCGACGATGTAGGCGGTGTCCTCGGCGTTGGTCGTCGGGTAGACCGTGGTGGTCGCACCGGCGGCGCACATGATGGCCAGGTCGGCGAGGATCCACTCGTAGCGGGTGCCGGAGGCGATGCCGACGCGCTGCTCGCTGGTCAGGCCCAGCGAGAGCAGGCCCGCGGCGAGACGGCTGACGCGGTCGCCGGCCTGCTTCCATGTGACCGACTCCCAGGCCTCGCCGACGGGGAAGCGGAAGGCCTCGGCCTGCGGTGAGGTCTCGACGCGGTCGAGGAAGAGTACGGCGAGGTTCTGGGCGAGGTCGTCGACGAAGCTGGCGTCTCTGTTGGCGGGCATGTCGCTCCTGTACGAGAGTGCGGCGGGACTCCCGGCGCCCCCTCCGGCGCCGGGTGTGGTTCGTAACCTATGTCACTTTGCCTACTCGCGCGTAGCAACCCGTGCACCAAGATGCGCCGATCGCCGGACCGGTCAGCGAGCGGCGAGGTAGGTCTCGGCCTTCTCCCGGGCCTTCGGCAGCAGGTCCGGGACGTCCAGCAGCCGCGGCAGCAGCGAGTGGTCGGTGTTCAGCGCACGGAACATGGTGCTGACCGTGACCCCGTGACCGGGCCGGTGCACGACGGTCAGGTCGTCGCCGGCGCGCAGCACGCCCTCCCCGAGCACCCGGAGGTACGGCCCCGGGCGGGCGACCTGCGCGAAGCGGCGTACCCAGGCGGTGCTGTCGTAGCCGGTGCGGCCCATCCACACCTTGAAGTCGTTGCAGGGGGTGCGGACCGAGCGCACCTCGAGCAGGACCTCGCCGACCTGCCAGCGCTCGCCGATCTCCGCCTCGTTGACGTCGATGCCGACCGTGGTGAGGTTCTCCCCGAACTGCCCGTCGGGGATCGGCTGGCCGAGCTCGCCCTCCCAGTGGTCGAGGTCCTCGCGGGCGAAGGCGTAGACCGCCTGGTCCGGCCCACCGTGGTGGCGGGTGTCGGAGACCTCGTCGCCGTCCAGGCCCAGACGACCCACGTGCACCGCCCCGGTCAGCGCGGTCTTGTCGATCGAGGTGCGTCCGATGCCGGCCCAGTCGGCCTCGCGGGGCCGACCGACGTTGACGGAGAGGAGGTGTGCCACCGGCACATCCTCCCCCACGTCACCCCTCTCCTCCGACAGGGCAGCGCGCTGACCCTCAGACCCGGCGCGACACCGCCACGGCACCGGCGCCGAGCACCGAGGTGAGGAGCAGGACGGCCACGAACGCCTCCCGGTCCACGGCTGTGCCGACGGTCGTGAAGAGGAGCCCCGCCAGCGCGACCGCGGCCGCCGCGCCGACCGCGTCGGCCAGGGTCACCGCCGCCGAGGACGTCCCCCGCTCCCGCTCGTCGCTGCGGGCCAGCACCGCGCGGGTGATGCGGGGGTACATCAACCCCATCCCGGCCGCGGCCACCAGCCATCCGACCACCACGAGCGCCCCCGGGAGGTCGAGGGCGGCCACGACGAGGATCAGCACCACCCCGGCGGCCAGCCCCAGCGCACCCGTGCGCAGCGCGCCCTCGTCGCTGAGCCGCGCGCCGAGGCGCGCCTGGACCTGGGAGGCGCCCGCCCACCCCAGGGTCGCCGCGGTCAGGACCAGGCCGCTGGTCGCCAGCCCGGCGTCGTACTGCTCCTGGAGGAGGTAGGGCAGGTAGGCCTCGGTGGCGAAGAACGTCGCGCCGACCGCGCCCCGCAGCGCGACGACGGCGGGCAGCCCGCGCGCACCGCGCAGCGTGCCCGCAGGCAGCAGGGGACGCAGCGACGCCAGGGCGACCCCCAGCGCCAACACGCTCAGCGGCCAGGCCACCACGCGGGGCAGGCCGGCCACGGCGTTGAGCGTCAGCAGGCCCGCGGACACGGCCGCGGCCAGGGCGACCCGGCGCAGCCCGCCGGGGACCGGTGGGCTCGGTGCCGGTGGCTCGACCTCGGCCAGCGACGGCACGAGCAGCGCCAGGGCGAGGCCGGTGAGGACGAGGACCCCCAGGAACACCCAGCGCCAGCCGACGGTGTCGGCGACCAGTCCGGCGGCGAAGGGCCCGACGATGCCCGGGAGCACCCAGGCGGCCGCGAACGCACCGAGGATCCGCGGGCGGTCGACGTCGTCGTACACCTGCGCGACGAGGACGTAGAGCGCGACCGTGAGGCCGCCGCCGCCCAGGCCCTGCAGCACGCGTCCCGCGACGAGCACCGGCATCGTCGGGGCCAGCCCGGCGGCGAGCAGGCCGAGCCCGAACAGCGCCACCGCCGCCAGCAGGGGTCGCACCGCCCCGCGACGGTCCGCCCAGAGCCCGACCACGACCATGCCGACGAGGCTGGCCGCGAGCGCGGCCGAGAAGGCCGCCGCGAACCACGCCCGGCCGTCGAGCTCGCGACTGACCGTCGGCATCACGGTGGCGACGGCCAGCGCCTCGAAGGCCGCGAGGAAGACGAGCGCGAAGGAGCCGATGGTGGCCCCTCGGTAGCCGCCCGCGAGCAGGCTGCGCGTGGACGTCGCCTGCGTCCGGTCCGTCGTCACGACTGCACCGCCTTGAGCACCGTGAGCATCCGGGTGACGTACGCCGGGTCCGGCCGGTCCGAGCGCACCGACCAGAAAGCGTTGAGCACCAGCCGCACCACCGCCCAGGCCCGGGCCCGGTCCTCGTCCAGGCCGGCCGCGTCGACGACGGTCTCGAACCGCACCCGCACCGTCCGGCGCACGTCGCCCTCGGCCTCCTCCAGCCTGTTCCACAGCAACGGCGCCGGCTCCCAGTGCGGGTCGCCGCTCAGCGCCCGCGGAGCGATCGCGACCCACTCGCCGGTGACGTCGGCCAGGACGTTCTCGTCGTGGAGGTCCCCGTGCACCAGCGTCCCGGTGCTGGCGGCGTCGGCGCCGAGGTCGCGCAGGTGGGCCAGGCACTGCTCCACCATGCGACGGGGCAGCGGCGCGTCGCGGGGCAGTGCAGCGAGCGGTTCGGCGTGACGACCGACGTGCTCGGTCAGCGGCCGCAGCTGCGGCGGGGCGGGGACGTGCAGCAGCCGGTAGAGGTCGGCGACGGCCTCGCAGGCGTGCACGTCCCACTCCTGCGTCAGGTCGCGCCTCTCGAGCCGCTCGAGCAGCACGGCGCGGCGACGAGGGTCGGCCCGCAGCGGGCGGACGGCGCCGCGACCGCCCCAGTGCTGCAGCGCGAGCGCCTCGTGCTCGGTCCCGGGGTCCGCCGCCGCGACCTTCAGCACGGCGGGGACACCGTCCGCGGTCCGCACGGGCACGACGTGGGAGGACCGGCCCCAGTCCTCGACGGGATCCGGCGTGAGACCCCACTCACCCACCAGCGACCGGGACACCGCTGCGAGCGATCGCGCGGTCTCCGGGGGCAGGGCGCTGGTCACCGGCGGAGCCTACGAGGACTTCACCCTCCCAGGCGATTGAGGTCCCACGCCCGAGGGAAGCATCGCCACCGTCGGGGCGATCCTCCGACACCGATGACAGGGGACGCAACACCATGGGGGCACACGCATGACCACAGCGCGCGCGCAGCGCCGGACCATCACCATCACACCCGCACTCGTCGCGACCGACCTGGTCGCCCTCGTGCTCGCCGTGCTCGTCGGCGGGCACCTCCCAGCGCTGGCCACCGCCGGGGCCGTCCTCGGCGCCCTGATCGTCGCCGGAGCGTTGCACCTCAACCGCTCCCGCCTCGTCCTCTCGGTGCTCGAGGACCTGCCGGCACTGGGCTTCGTCGCCCTCACCGGCGGCGTCCTGCTGATGGCCTTCGACGTCTCGGGGGCCAGGACGGTGGGCGAGTCGATCATCGGCGCCGCCGTCACCGCGCTGGCCATGCTGGGGGCCCTGATCGTCTCCCGCGGCCTCGCCTACGCCATGGTCCGCCACCTGCGTCGCACCGGCGTCCTGGCGCACCGGGTCGTGGTGGTCGGCACCGACAAGGTCGGCCGGGAGCTCGTGTCCGCCCTGCGCGCCGACCCCACCCTGGGGCTGCGGCCGCTCGGGTTCGTCGACGACGACGTCGACCCGCGCACGCTGAGCGCTCCCCTGCTGGGCCCCACACACCGACTGCCGGCCGTGCTGCGCGACCTGTCGGTCGACGACGTGATCTTCGCCTTCGGCGCCGCCGAGGACCAGCGGACCCTGTCCCTGGTGCGGTGGTGCCAGCTCAACCAGCGCCAGGTCTTCGTGGTCCCGCGCTACTTCCAGCTGCTCGGCCACGATCGGGCGCGCAGCCTCGAGGTCGTGCGCGACACCACCCTGGTGCGCCTGCACCGCTTCCGCGCCCAGCCCGGCCAGGTGCTGGCCAAGCGGGCATTCGACGTCGTGCTGTCGCTCGCCGCCCTGGTGGTGCTCTCGCCGCTGCTCGCGGTCGCCGCCGGGCTGCTGCACCTCGAGACCCGCTCGGGCGTCCTGTTCCGCCAGGAGCGCGTCGGCCGCGGTGGCCGCACCTTCGAGCTGCTGAAGCTGCGGACCATCCCCGCGACCACGGCCGAGGCCAACGTGACGTGGAACGCCGACCACGACCCCCGCCTGGGCCGCGTCGGGAAGTTCCTGCGTCGCACCGGCATCGACGAGCTGCCGCAGCTGTGGAACATCCTGCGCGGCGACATGTCGCTGGTGGGCCCGCGACCCGAGCGGCCGTTCTTCGTGCAGCAGTTCTCCGAGACCCTCGAGGAGTACCGCGACCGGCACCGGGTCGCCACCGGGCTCACCGGCTGGGCGCAGGTCAACAAGCTGCGCGGCGACACCTCCATCGAGGACCGCGTGCGCGCCGACAACTACTACATCGAGAACTGGTCGCTGTGGACCGACGCCAAGATCCTGGTGCGCACGCTCGGCACGTTCCGCCACGACCCGGCGCGCAAGCGGCCCGAGGTCATCAGCATGCTCACCGCCGCTGCGCAGCCAGCAGGCTCAGCGACAGCTGACTGACGGTCCGGGCGGCCGTGGCCGCGTCCCGGTGCTTCTGCACGTGGACGTGGCCACGCCGCCCCTCCAGGTCGGCCAGCGCCGGACGGGAGAGCCGCAGCGCGACGGCCCGGGCCAGCGCGTCGACGTCGCCGGGGGCGACCAGCTCGCCGCACTCGAACGGCAACGACTCCTGGATGCCCTCGACGCGCGTGGCGACCACGCTGCGTCCGCTGGGCGTGATGATGTCGGGATTGTAGTATTTGCCCTGATCGTCGAGCACGGCCCAATCGTCGATCCCCGCGCTCCCGGCACTCGGGCGGTGACCTTGGGCCAGGCCCGCAGCAGCAGGTGCTGACCCTTCTGCGGGCTCAGGCGTCCGACGCAGACGGCGGTCGGCGCCTCGTCGATGCCCAGCTCGACACGCGTGAGGACCCGGTCGACGGGCCCACGGACGGTGAACTTCTCCAGGTCGACCCCGTTGGGGACCACGGCGAAGGGGGCGGTCACGCCGTGGCGGCGGCCGACGTCGGCCTCGCCCTCACCGACGCAGACCAGCTGGCCGGTCCAGCGCGAGGCGAAGCGTTCCCAGCGCAGCGCCGCCTTCGAGGTGAGGCCGGAGCCGGCGAGGAAGGACCAGCCGTGCGGCTGGAAGAGGGTGGGTCGGCGACCGCGGACCGCGAGCCGGCCGACGAGTCCGGCCTTGGAGCTGTGCAGGTGCACCAGGTCGGGATCGAGGTCGTCGACGATCCTGGCGAAGCGCCTGGTCTCCGACAGGGTGCTGCGGCCGGGCTCACGGGTGGCGTCGAACCACTGCACGTGCGCGCCGGCGGCCCGGGCCTCGAACCCGAGCCACCCGTCGGAGGGGCACACCACGCTGACGCCCCACCCGCGGGCCACCTGCTCGCGGACGTAGCCCATCAGCGCGACGGCGGTGCCCTCGGAGGTGGGGACGGAGGCGTGCAGGATCCGTGGTCGTCCGTGGGGGCGCCGTGGCGGGGGGCTCAGCTCGCCCCTCCGGGCTCCAGGCCGGCCCAGTCGGGCTCGGCGTCCTGGGCGCGGCCGCGCGAGCGGGCCTTGCCCCAGTCCTTGCCGCGACCGACGAGCACGGTGCCGAGCAGGCGCGCTCCCACGGCCCCGATGCGGTAGGAGGTGCGGCGCAGCTGCTCGGGCGAGAGCGCGCCCTCGGGCACGGCGAGCACGACCGCTCCGCGCGCCCCCATCGTCACGGCGTCGTCGTTGACCGTGGTCGGGTTGGCGATCACGACCACGACGTCGAAGTGCTCCTGGGCCTCCTCGGCCATGCTGGCGAAGCTGGTCTCCAGCAGCTGGGCGTGGGACTCCGCGCCCCAGGACCCAGACGGCAGGACGTCGAGACCGTGGACGGGTCCGGGGCTGAGCGCGCGGACCAGCGGGGTGCCGCGCAGGACCTCGTACAGGCCCGGAGTCCCGGGCTCGGTGCCGGTCTGGCGCGCCGCGCCGGCACCCATCCGCGCGTCGACCAGCAGCGTGCGGCGACCGACCTGCGCGGTGGAGATGGCGAGGTTCGCCGCCAGCCACGCGTTGAGGTCGCCGTCCCCGACACCCGTCACGACCACCAGGCTGGCCGGCTCGTCGCTGGCCTCGGCCTCGATGGAGATGCGCAGGCGGCGGAACACGTCGGCATCCGGCGTCCCGGCGTACATCGCCAGCAGGCTGGGCTCGCGGGGCGGGTGGACGTGGCCGAGGACCGGGGCGGTGACCACGGACTCGAGGTCGGCCGCCGTGGTGATGCGGAAGGTGCGGCGGTCACGCGCGAGCGCGGCGGCGGCGCCGAGCACGAGGGAGACCATCGTGCCGACGAGGATGGCGAAGAGGAGGTTGGGGCTGCTGTAGGTCACCGGCGGGTTGGCCGGGTTGCTGAGGGTGTAGCGCAGGCCGCCGCGGCTGGGGTCGTTGCGGGTGAGCGCGGCGTAGGTCAGGTTGGCGATCCGGGCGGCCATCTCGGGGTCGCGGTCGTCGACGCTGATCTCGACCAGCACGGTGCCCTCGACCCAGCGGCCGGCGATGGAGCGGCGCAGCTCGTCGCCGCTGCGGGCGCCGTCGAGCTCCTCCTCCACGTCGGCCACCACCTCGCGGGAGTTGGCCAGCTCGCCCAGCGTGCTGCGCAGCGAGTCCTGGTCGTCGTTGCTGCCCTGGACCGAGGACAGTGCGGAGATCTCCGCGGTCGCGGTGTAGGTCTTGGGCGCCATCATGACCCCCACGGCCACCGCGGCCCCGGTGAGCACCGTCACCAGCAACGCGATGGGCCACTGGCGCCACAGCACCGCTCCGACGTGCCGACCTTCCATGTGCGTGTCGCCCCATTCGACTCAGCGCCACCGTGGCGCATTGGCGTGCGATCCCACGCAAGGGCCGTGACACGGACCGTGTCGGCGCCCCCCGGCGCGAGGACCACGGACGGTGGCCCGAGCGCCGTCCCTTCCTCTGACGGACGGTGGATACCCGTGCTCCGACGCAGGTAAACTCACCGGTAGGTGGACGTGACCAGTGCCTCGTCCAGGGCGAGGTACGCCTCGACCATCCGGTCGGGGGAGAAGCGCGTGTCCACCAGCGCGCGACCGCGCGCCGTCCGTTGACGCTGCTCCTCCCTCGCGGTCCCGGCCAGCTCACGGTCCAGCGCCCTCCCCCACCGCTCGCCGAGCTCCCGGTCGTCGCCGTCGGCGGGGACGAGCGCCAGCACGTCGGCGAGGTCGGGCAGACCACCGACCGCCGAGGCCAGGACGGGGACGTCGGCCGCGAGCGCCTCCAGCACCCCGATCGGCAGTCCCTCCCAGTCCGAGGGCAGCGCCAGCAGGTCGGCCCGGCGCAGCAGCGCCCCCACGTCGTCCCGGTCGCCGAGGAAGGTGACGTCGGCGCCCAGGCCGAGCTCGCGGGCCAGTGCCTCGTGCCGCGGACGCTCGGGCCCGTCGCCGGCGAGCAGCAAGTGACCCGTCCGGTGCTCGCGCGCCGCCCAGCCGCGCAGCAGCAGGTCCTGGCGCTTCTGCGCGGTCATCCGTGCCGCGCACAGCACGATCGGACCGGAGGCCGGGAGGTGCGGGAGGTCCGGCAGGTGCGCAGCGTCGTCGGGACGTACGGCGGGGGCGCTCACGGAGTTCTCGACGACCCGGATCCGCGCCTTAGGGAGACCGGCACGCTCCAGGTCCTCAGCCACCGCTCCGGACACCGCGACCACCTGGTCGCTGCAGCGGCGCAGCACCCGCACGGCCCGGGGGTAGTCCTGCGCCCCGAGGCCGTGGACGGTCGTGACCAGGGGGGCCCGGCGGGCCCTGGCCACGGGGTAGGCGGCGAGGGTGGCCCGGATGTTGTGGGCGTGCACGAGGTCCACGGGTCGTCCCGGCGCCCAGGCCAGCAGCCGGGCCGCGCTCGCCGCGAGGGCGACCGGGCCGCTGGGTGCGAGGGGCACGCGGACGTGGTCGACGCCGGGGACCTCCGCCAGCAGCGGCACCCGCCACCCGCGGTCGCTGGCGACCCAGGTCCGGTGGCCGCGGGCGGCCATCCCCTCCGCGAGGCCGAGGACGACCGCCTCGGCACCGCCGGTCCCCAGCTCGGCGACGACCTGCAGGACCCTCATCGCGTCCGCTCCGCGCGCGCCGTCGCGTAGGTCCGCAGCAGCCCCTCCAGGCAGTGCTCGGTGGTGTAGGTCGACAGGACCCGCTCGCGGGCCCGGGCACCGAGGTCGGCACGCAGCGTCGGGTCGGCCACCAGGGTGTCCAGCGCAGCGGCGAGTGCCCGTGGGTCCCCCGGGGGGCAGAGGAGGTCCGGGGCGACGGGCCCCCACACCTCCGGGACGCCCCCCACCGCCGTGGCGACCGCGGGGAGCCCCGTCGCCATCGCCTGCAGCAACGCCATCGGGCAGCTCTCCGCGGCCGAGGTCAGCACGAACCCGTCGGCCTGCTGGAGCAGCGGGGCGGGATCGGTGACGTGCCCGAGCAGGGTCACCGTGCGCCGCTCGCGCACGGGCTCCGGAAGCCGGTCCGCCACGAGGGCGCGGATCTCGGGGGCGAGCTCGCCGTCCCCGGCCACGAGCACCTCGACGTCCTCGCGCATCAGTGCGACGGCCTCGACCAGCACGTCGGCCCGCTTGACCGGGACCAGTCCGCCGAGCCAGACCAGGCGCGGTCGCGCCCCTGTCCCGTTCGGAGCCCGGGACGGGGTCGGGGACGGTGCCGGGGGCCCCGGACGGAAGCGGTCGGCGTCCACCCCGTTGGGCACGACGTCGACGCGGGAGGGGTCCAGGCCGACGTGGCGGACCGCGAAGTCGGCGACCGCACGGCTCGGGCTGACGACCCGCGCCCTCCCCCACCGCGTGATCCAGCGCTCCCCGTGCAGGTAGTACAGCCGGTCGCGTCGCCGTCGGCGGTCCGCGAGCAGGTTGCCGGCCACGTGGTCGCTGAGCCCGTCGGCGACACCGTGCAGCGTGTAGACGACCGCGGTCCTCGGCAGGCTGCGCGCCAGGCCGCGCCCGACCCAGCCGGCTCGGCGGTCCTGCAGGTGGAGCACGTCGGGTGCCAGGGAGCGCAGCAGCCGGGCGAGGCCGGCGAGACCGGCGAGGTCGCGCTTGGAGGGCGCCTCCTGGTCGTGCCAGGTGATGCCGGCGGACCCACCGGCCCGGCGGCGTACGTCGGGTGGCGCGACGACGTGGGAGTCGATCCCCCGGCCGGCGAGACCGACGGCGACCTCGACGGCGTGGTCGACCGGCCCCCCACCGGACTGGGTCAGCACCTGGACGACCCTCACGGGCCCCCCACGGTCCGGGGGCGAGGGCCGTCGTCGGCCAGTCGGGGCAGGACCCCGCCCAGCGCGACCAGCAGCCACAGCGGCAGGAAGAACTGCTCGGTGACGAAGCAGGCCGCCACGGAGGTGCCGACGAGACCCGCCACGACCGCCGCCCCGATGCGACCCACGCGCGACCCGGCCCGCCAGGCCGCCCAGGCCCCGGACAGCCCGACGAGGAGCAGCACGAGGAACACCGCGAGCCCCACGAAGCCGGCCTCGGCGGCGACCTCGAGGTAGGTGTTGTGCGCGACGTCGAGGTCGTTGCGCGTGTCGACGGGCAGCCGGGAGGCGAACCAGGCGTGCTCGGCGGCGAAGGACCCCGGCCCGTGCCCGAGGAGGGGACGATCGAGCACCATGCGCGCCGCGGCGTCCCAGAGGTAGAAGCGCTCGGAGACGTTCTGGCCCGCGATCGCGGTCTTCTGGGTCAGGCTGTCCCTCACCAGCTCGCGCTGCCACACCGCCAGGACCGACGCCGCGGCCAGCAGCACGCCCCCGAGGCCGACGAGGTCACGCAGCCGGACCTGGCGGGAGAGCAGCGCCACGACGAGCATCACGCCCAGCCCGAGCATCGCGCCGCGCGAGACGGTGGCGACCATGCCGACGGTGACGACGGCGGCCGCGAGGTCCCAGCGGCCCGGCCCCGGACCCGGACGTCGCAGCGCCATGGCCAGCGGCAGCGCAGGGAGGAGGTAGAAGGCGAAGTCGTTGGCGTCGGCGATCGGCCCCGCAGCGCGCGGGTCCTCGGCCGTGCTCATCGCGAGCAGGCCCACGGCGGCCGCCGCCGCGGCGGCCAGGACGTAGGTGCGGGCGAGGTCCTCCGGTCGCAGGATCCGCCGCAGGAGCACGTCGACGAGCACCACCATGACCGCCAGGAACCCGGCCCACCGCAGCAGGATGCCTGCGGCACCCACCGGGGCGTTGACCAGCGTGGACACCAGGAGCACCCACCACAGGGCGACCCCCACCAGCAGCGGGGCGTGGCCGGTGGCCAGCCCGAGGACGATGCCGGTGAGCACGAGCGCGACCGGCAGCAGGACCCGGGACGTCCACGGCACGGGGACCGGGACGATGTGCGGGATCACGGGGTGGCTCACGACACCTCCCGGGGCCGGCGTACGGCGTCGACGGGCCGGAGGAAGCCGTAGGCGCCGTCGAGCAGCAGGTCGAGGTCGTCGGTCTCCTCCGGGACGAACGCCCGATGCAGCGAGAGGGGGTGGGTGCGGCGGCGGTTGGTGCCCTTGCTGACGGTGACCGCCGCGGTGTATCCGGCGCGGGCAGCAGCGGCGCGGACGCGCCGGTCCCAGCCGCCGGTCGGGTAGGCCAGGCTGCGGACCGGTGCGCGCAGGAGGTCGCCGATGACCTCCCGCGACTCCACCAGCTCCCGCTTGAGAGCGCGGTCGTCGAGGGCGGGGAGCCACGGGTGGGTGCGCGTGTGCGAGCCGATGTCGAGGCCCTCGGCGTGCGCGTCGGCGACCTGCTGGGCGGTGGCGAGCCGGTGGCGCTCGTGGATCGACTCGCGGGTGTCCCAGTCGAAGCGCTCGCTGCCGGGGAGGTACTCCGAGCAGACGAACAGCGTCGCGGGCATGTCCCGCTTGCGCAGCATCGGCCACGCGGTCTCCACGACGCTCGCGTAGCCGTCGTCGAAGGTGAGCGCCACAGCACGCGACGGCAGCGAGCCCAGCGCGAGGCGGTCGACCGCCTCCATCAGGGGCAGGACCCGGGCACCGCGCTCCTCGAGCAGGTCGAGGTGGCGCTCGAAGCCCGCCTCGGTGGTCGAGAGCCCGTCGGTGTGGCGGTCGTCGATGCGGTGCCAGCCGATGAGGGTCAGGGGCTGCTCGTGGCGGAGGCGACGCACGATGCGCCGGACCGGACGCAGCCCACGGGCCACCGCCCGCACCTGCGGCCTCACGAGGCGTCCCTCACGACGGACCAGGCGGCACGCACCTGGGTCGAGCGGGTGATCCAGAGCGTGGCGGCGTACGTCGACAGCACGGCGAGGCCGAGCAGGATCGTGCGCACCACCGAGACCTGCGCCAGGCCGACACCGTCCCCGACGCCGTCGACGACCAGCAGGGCCAGCACGGCCACGCCGCTGGCCAGGGCCACCGGCCACAGCGAGCGCAGCCAGCGCACGGGGTCGAAGCCGGCGACCAGCCGGGTCGCCACCAGCACCGCGACGACCGCTGTGGCGGTCGTGACGACCGTCTGGGTCCAGGCCACGGCGACGACACCGGAGCGGACCACCACCAGCAGCGCGACCGACAGGCCCGCGAGGTGCATCAGTCGCAGCCGCATCGCGACCCCGGGCAGGCCGGAGGCGTTGAGCGCCACCTGAATGGCCTGGGTCAGGCCGAGCACCCAGGAGAACAGCGCCATCGCGGCGAGCACGGAGACGGCGTCGGCCCACTTGGTGCCGAGCAGCATCAGCTGCTCGGGTGCCAGCGCGCTCAGCACGCACAGCGGCGCCAGCAGCGCGGTGAGGACGGTGAGGACCACCTCCGCGGCGTGCCCGACGCTCTCGCCGCGTCGCCGGCAGAGGTAGGGGAAGGCTGCGCCGGTCACGACGAGCACGAGCAGGACGTAGGGCATGTAGGCGATGCGGAAGCCCAGGGAGTACTGACCGAGCGCGACCGCGCCGAGGACGCGGGCGACCAGGAGGTAGTCGACGTTGAGCTGGAGCACCTCGAGGAGGTTGGCCCCGGCGAAGGGGGCGCCGTAGGACAGCAGCCCGCGGGCGCTGGCGGGGTCCCAGCCCGGCAGGACCGGCGGGTGCACCGCCCAGGCCAGCAGCAGCGTCAGGACGCCCTGCACCACCTGGCCGGCGACCAGCGACATCACGCCCAGCCCCTGGGTGGCGAGCACGATCGCGACCACCGCACCGACCACCGCGCCGGTCGCCTCCGGCACGATGCGGCGCAGGAAGCGCAGCTCGCGACGCAGGAGCTCCTGGGTCACCGCCGCGACGGCCAGGGCGGGCAGGGTGACGACCAGCCCGCGGATCACGGCGGCGCCGCCGTCCTCGGCACGCAGTGCGGTGGCGAGGGCCGGTGCGGTGAACCAGAGGAGGAGCGTCATGGCCGAGGCGCTCACGAGGCCGATGGTGACCGCCGTGCGGGCCGCGGCCCGCACGTCACCGCGCCAGTAGACCAGTGCCCCGGACGTGCCGAGGTTGCCGAGGATCGCCGACACGTTGACGACCAGGGTGCCGAGCGCCACGAGGCCGAGGGCGGAGGGGGCCAGCGTCGCCGCCAACGTGAGCAGCACGAGGGTCTGGGCGCCCTTGACGACGATGCCGTTGGTGGCGAACCACAGGGCCCCGCGTGCTGCACGACCCTCGTCGGAGCCGGTCCGGCCCTCATCGCCCGGCTGTGCGTCCTGCTCGTCAGGTGCCTGCTCGTCCGGTGCCCGCTCGTCGGGCGCACCGTGGACCTCGAGCCGTGCCACGGCACCCCCATGTCGTCTGCTGCTCATGTCGTCTGCTGGCCGACTGCTGCCGCCGTCGACGCAGGGGCTTATACCGCGATCGGTTTAGGCTCACACCTCTCGGGAACAACGTGCAGCGTGACTCGGCCGACATCGCGGCCGGCGAGGACCGACCACGGCTGACCGGCCGGGAACAGGGGCAGACAGTGCGACGACTCGGTCTGGCGTGCGCCGCGGTCGCGGTCGCGATCGGCTCGAGCGGGTGCAGCGACCTGCGCGCCCAGCTCGAGGGCGCCGAGGTCGTCGAGCCGTCCGTCGACGCGTCGTACGCCGCGCTCCCCGCCGTCCTGGAGACCGCCGAGTGGTCGGTCACCGACGGCCTGGTCTCGGTCATCGTGCGCAACGACACCGACCGTGACCTGCGCACCGCCGAGGTCACCATGACCGCGCGGGACGAGAACGGCGAGGTGCTGGGCACCTACGGCACGTCCTCGATGGGCGGCGACAGCTCCTGCTGCACGGTGCAGTCCCTGGCGCCCGGTGAGGAGTTCGGTCTCTACTTCGCCGTCGGCGAGGGGTCGGACCGCATCGACGACGTCGAGCTCACCTACTCACGCCTCGCCTGGGCGCAGAAGCCGTCCGGCAGCCCGTCCGCGGACGCCGGCGACGGAGCCGAGGTCAGCGACGGCGCCGAGGTCAACGCGCGGGCCACCGACTTCGTGATCCAGCAGGACCAGACCGTGGTGCGCGCCACCGTCGAGGTGGGCGAGGAGGACATCCCGCGCGCGCTGGTGCAGGCGATCCTCCGCGGTCGCAGCGGCAAGCTGATCGCCGTGGTGACCGGGCGGTGGTCCTGCTTCGAGGCCGACTCGACCCGTCGGATCCGCATGGAGCTCTTCCAGCCCGTCCCTCTGGGCACCGGCGTCGACAGCGTCAGCATCCGCCCGATCAGCGACGCCGTGGCCCCCCGCTGCTCCTGACCGCCGAGACGTCACTCACGCACGGCCCAGACGTCGCTCACGCACGGCCCAGACGTCGCTCACGCAGGGCCCGGAGGTCTGCGGGTCAGAGGTCGCCCGCGCCTGACGACACGGGACAACGACACAGGAGGACGCCGTCGGGTCGGACCCGACGGCGTCGTCCTGTGTCGTCCTGTGTCGTGCCCGAGCGGTCGTCAGACCCCGCGGAAGAGCCACCCGAGGGGTCGCTGCTCTTGCTCGACGGTGGTGCGTGGGGTCTCCTGTGGCTCGAAGATCTCGCCGCCCGGGTCGCCCCCCAGGTCGCGGGTGAGGTCCGGGGTCGAGTCGCCCAGGTCGATGTCGAAGCGGGGGGAGAAGTCATCGGCGTCGACGGACCCGGCCGTGCTGACCTGCTCCGCGGAGCTCTCGTCCGCCACGACCGCGGGGGTGGGCTCAGGTGTGGGCTCGGGAGTGGACTGGTCCTCCACGAGCTGGACGGCCTCCATCGCCCGGGGCGTCTGCGCAGGGGTGACGGCAGCGGCCTCGCCCCGGTCGTCCCGGTTCTCCGAACGGTCCGGGGCGCTCGTCGCCTCGACCGGGGCGCTGGCCGCGGCCGGCTGGGCGGCCGCGGTCCGCTGGTCGTGCGCCGCGATGCGACGGCCCACCTCGTCGAGGTCCGAGGCCGTGCGCAGGACGTGCTCGACCGTCGACTTCGCCCCGCCGAGGAGACCGCCCAGCTCACCGAGCGTGCTGCGGAGCTCCTCGACCAGGCTCTCGGTGCGGGCCCGCAGGGCCGCCACCTCCTCGCGCAGCTCGGCGGTGACCTCCTCACGGGCACGCGTGCGCTGCTGCTCGAGGTCCTCACGGGCGCCGGCGACCTCGAGGGCCGCCTCGTCGCGCAGCTCCTGGCTCTCCTGGCGTGCCTGGGTGACCAGTGCCTCGGCGCGCTCGCGGGCCTCCGCGACCAGGCGCTCGGCGGTGTCCTGGGCGCTGACCAGCACCCGGTCGGCCTCCTCGGCCGCCTCCTGGCTCAGTCGGGTGGCCTCCGCCAGGAGGGTTCCCGCCTCGCGCCGCGCTGCGGCCTCCTGACGGATGCGGGCGGCCTCCTGGGCCGCCTCGCTCGGTGCCCGGGGGTGGACCTGGTAAACCCGTCCCCATGGTGAAGTCCGTCGCAGCAGGCCCGGCCCCCCGGCTGCTCGAGGTCAGCGACCTGGGGCCGTGGCGGGCGGCCTGGGACGCCCTCGTGCTCGCTGCGCCGCTCCCGACGCCGTTCCTGCGCAGCTGGTGGCTCGAGGCCCAGCGCGCCGTCCACGACGGCACCGCCCTCTTCGTCCTGGTGGTGCACGGCGAGCAGCTCCTCGGCGGGCAGGCCCTGCAGGTGGACCGTGTCCTCGGGGCGCAGCGGATCCAGGCGCTGGGCCAGGGGCCGCTGGCGCCCGACCACCTGGACCTGGTGGCCGCTCCGGGTCACGAGGACCGGGTCGTGGACCTGCTGTCGGGCTGGTGGCGCGCACGCCGGCGCACGCTCGTGGACCTCGACGGCCTCGTGGAGGACAGCCGACTCGCCGCAGCCATCGGCAGCGCGCCGGTGCCCCGGGAGGCCGCCCCCTACCTCCGCACCGTCGACCTCGGCGGCGACTACGTCTCCACCCGCTCCTCCAACCTGCGCCGCGCGGTGCGCCGGGCCCGCCGCGACTTCGAGCGCGACGGCATGGCGCTGACCCGCGCCGATCTCGGGGAGCCGGCCGACGTCGACCGTGCCCTGGCCGGCTTCGTGGCCCTGCACTTGCCCAGGCCGGACCGGGCCCCGTTGCTCGGCGAGATGCCGGTGCTGAGCCGAGCGGTGCACGCCGGCGTGCAGGCCGGCGAGGCCCGCGTTCACGTGCTGGGCCGGCCCGGCGAGCAGCCGGTCGCGGTGTCCCTCGCGTGGTGGTGTGCCGGGCGGCTGTCGACGTACCAGGTGGCGAGGTCGCTGGAACGGGAGCACGCCCATGCGGGCACGCTGATGATGGTCGACATGATCGAGCAGGGGATCGCCGACGGTGCCACCGAGGCCGACCTGCTGCGCGGGGACGCCGCCTACAAGCTGAGGCAGGCCGACGAGCAGCGTGACCTGGTGCTGGTGCGCACCGGGGTGGGGGTGCTGCCGCGCGCGGTGCTGGGGGCGCACGCCGCACGGCAGCGGCTCCGGGCCGGTCGTCGAGCGTTCACCCGATCGTCACCCTCCGAGTCGTCACCCGAGGACTGACTGCGCCGTTGGGGTGGCCGGACGCGTCCGACGGCGCGTCGTCCAGGAGATCATCCCCGCACCAAGCCCGAGAGTGAGCAGCCGTGGGTCACGGTCCGCACCGCCCGTACGTCTCCCGTCGTCAGTTCGTGCAGCGCACGGCCGCCGTCGGCATCGCGGCCGGAGCGGGCCCGTTCCTTGTCAGCAGCCACTCCGAGGGCCGGCAGGAGCGCTGGGTCAAGCGCACCCTGCGCCGCCAAGGACCCCGACGTCGACTTCATCATCGTGCTGATGCACCAGGCGGCGTTCTCCTCCGGCCTGCACGGCAGCGACCCGGGCGTGCGGAAGGCGTGGTTCCGGCTGTTCGCCAAGTACGGCGTCGACCTGGTGATCCAGGGGCAACGACCACCACTACGAACGCACCCACCTGATGAAGCGTGCCAAGGTCGTCGAGTCCGCCGAGGACGGCCACTACACCTCCGACGACGCCCACTCGTAGCCCGACGGACCGAACCGGCGACCCAGCACACCGCCCGCGCTCCGCGGGTGACGGTCGGGCCGGTTCGTTCCGTGTGAGTACGACCTCCAGTGGAGGGACGCGGGTCTACTTCTTCGGCTTGTCGGCCGACGCGCCGCCGCCACCGGTGGAGAGCGCGGCCACGAAGGCCTCCTGGGGGACCTCGACGCGGCCGACCATCTTCATCCGCTTCTTGCCCTCCTTCTGCTTCTCCAGCAGCTTGCGCTTGCGGCTGATGTCGCCGCCGTAGCACTTGGCCAGGACGTCCTTGCGGATGGCGCGGATGTTCTCGCGGGCGATGACGCGGGCGCCGATGGCGGCCTGGATCGGCACCTCGAACTGCTGGCGCGGGATGAGCTCCTTGAGCTTGCCGGCCATCATCACGCCGTAGGAGTAGGCGGCGTCCTTGTGGACGATCGCGGAGAACGCGTCGACCGGCTCGCCCTGCAGCAGGATGTCGACCTTCACCAGGTCGGCTGCCTGGTCGCCGGAGCGCTCGTAGTCGAGCGAGGCGTAGCCCTTGGTGCGCGACTTCAGCTGGTCGAAGAAGTCGAAGACGATCTCGCCCATCGGCAGCGTGTAGCGCATCTCCACGCGGTCCTCGGAGAGGTAGTCCATGCCGCCGAGGGTGCCGCGCTTGGTCTGGCACAGCTCCATGATCGTGCCGATGTAGTCGCTGGGGCTGAGGATCGTGGCCTTGACGACCGGCTCGCGGACCTCGTGGATCTTGCCCTCGGGGAACTCGCTGGGGTTGGTCACCTCGATCTCGGTGCCGTCCTCCATCACCACGTCGTAGACGACGTTGGGGGCCGTCGAGATCAGGTCGAGGCCGAACTCGCGCTCGAGCCGGTCGCGGGTGATCTCCATGTGCAGCAGCCCGAGGAAGCCGCAGCGGAAGCCGAAGCCGAGCGCGCCGGAGGTCTCCGGCTCGTAGGTCAGCGCCGCGTCGTTGAGCTGGAGCTTCTCCAGCGCCTCGCGCAGGTCGCCGAACTGGTCGCCGTCGATCGGGTAGAGACCGGCGTAGACCATCGGGTTGGGGTGCTTGTAGCCGCCGAGCATGTCGGTGGCACCGCCGTGCTGGGTGGTGATCGTGTCACCGACCCGGGACTGGCGGACGTCCTTCACGCCGGTGATGAGGTAGCCGACCTCGCCGACCCCGATCTCGCCGGCCTTGACCTGCTCGGGGCTGATCACGCCGACCTCGAGCATCTCGTGGGTGGCGCCGGTCGACATCATCTTGATGCGGTCGCGGTGGTTGAGCTTGCCGTCGACCACGCGGACGTAGGTGACCACGCCGCGGTAGGTGTCGTAGACCGAGTCGAAGATCAGCGCGCGCGCCGGCTTGTCGGGGTCACCGACCGGCGGCGGGGTCTGCTTGACGATCTCGTCGAGCAGGGCCTCGACACCGAAGCCGGTCTTCGCGCTGACCTGGAGCACGTCCTCGGGCTCGCATCCCACCAGGCCGGCCAGCTCGGCGGCGTACTTCTCGGGGTTGGCGCTGGGCAGGTCGATCTTGTTGAGCACCGGGATGATGTGGAGGTCGGCGCCCATGGCGAGGTAGAGGTTCGCCAGGGTCTGCGCCTCGATGCCCTGCGCGGCGTCGACCAGCAGGATCGCCGCCTCGCAGGCCTCCAGGGAGCGGGAGACCTCGTAGGTGAAGTCGACGTGGCCCGGGGTGTCGATCATGTTCAGCACGTAGGTGCCGGCGTCGGTGCCCTGCGCGTTGTCGGGGTCGACGCCCCACGGCATCCGCACCGCCTGGGACTTGATGGTGATGCCGCGCTCGCGCTCGATGTCCATGCGGTCGAGGTACTGCGCCCGGGCGGCACGCTCGTCGACCACACCGGTCAGCTGGAGCATCCGGTCGGCCAGCGTCGACTTGCCGTGGTCGATGTGGGCGATGATGCAGAAGTTGCGGATGATCGCCGGGTCGGTCTGGCCCGGCACGGGCCAGGACTTCGGGGGAACAGCAGGCACGGGGTCTCAGGCGTTCTCTCGTACGTCGGGACGGACCCGGCCATCCTCCCACGACACCCCCGCCATGCCCGCCACGCCGGGGGTCGGCCTCCCCCACTCCGCGCCGGGGACACCCCACGATGGGGCCCGTGCCCACCTCTTCCCCGGCGGCCGCGCCCACCTCTGCCGTGCCCACCTACCTGCCGTGGGGTCGCACGGCCCGGCGGCTGGACTGGGCCCACCTGCCTCCGCAGGTCCGCTTCGACGTCGAGGCCCGGCTGGGCTCGCCGGTGGTGGCGGACTCCACGCTGACCCACGGCTACGTGCCGGCCATCGAGACCGTGCTCACCCTCGCCGACGGCACGCACCACCTGCTGCGCGCGGCCTCGACGAAGGCGCAGCGCTCCTTCGCCGCGTCCCTGCGTGCCGAGGCGGCCTGGCTGCGCACGCTGCCCGAGACCGTGCCGACCGTCCGGCTCACGCACCTGCTGGACGGCGACTGGGTGGTGCTGCTGCTCGAGCACCCCGCTGCCCGGCTCCCCCACCGCCCGTGGCGCGAGGACGACCTGGACCGGTGCCTGGAGGCCGTGTCCGCCGCTGCGGTGGCGCTGACGCCGGCTCCCGGGGAGGCCCGTCCGTTCGCCGAGGACCTCGCGGACTGGATGGGTCGCTGGGACATCCTCGAGGGGCGCGAGGACCTCGGGACGCCCATGCAGCTGCTCACCGCCGGGCGGCTCGCGGCGCGGCTGCCCGAGGTGACCGCCGGGGACACGCTGGTCCACACCGACCTGCGCGACGACACCCTCCACCTGACGCCGGACGGCGGCGTGCTGCTCGACGGCTGGGCGTGGCCGGTGCGCGGCGCGGCCTGGCTGGACCCGCTCCTGCTGCTGGTCGGCCCGTGCGGCGACGGCGTGGACGTCGAGGCAGTGCTCCGTCGTACGCCGCTGCTGGCGCGGGTCCGCGACGAGGACGTCGACTGCGTGCTGGCGGCGATGGCCGGCTTCTTCCTCACCAGCTGCGACCTGCCGGTGCCGGCGGCGTCGCCGTGGCTGCGGGAGTTCCAGCGATGGCAGGGCGAGGCCGTCTGGGGCTGGCTGCGCCGGCGCCGCGGCTGGGAGTGAGAAGGCCGTGAGTGAGACACTGATCGGACCGGCCCGATGACGACCTCAGGCGATTTGGGCGCTCTCCGGCGCCGCTGTTAGCCTTGCACGTCGCTTCGTTGGCGCGCCTCTTGCGCGCCCGGCGACCGTCAGCATCACCAGACCCGCACGCATCCACACACGTAAGGCGAGCCCCGTGGCGAACATCAAGTCCCAGATCAAGCGCAACAAGCAGAACGAGAAGCGCCACGAGCGCAACAAGGCCGTCAAGAGCGAGCTCAAGACCGCCATCCGCCGCTTCAACGAGGCCGTCGAGGCCGGCGACAACGAGAAGGCCGTGACCTCGGCCCGCGTCGCCACCAAGAAGCTCGACAAGGCCGCCTCGAAGGGCGTCATCCACAAGAACCAGGCCGCGAACCGCAAGTCGTCGATCGCCAAGAAGGCCGCCGCACTCTGATCCTGACCCGGGCACTGCCCGGTCTGGGACGCTGACAGCGACCCGCTCCACCTCTGGTGGGGCGGGTCGTCGGCGTTTCGGGTGTCGCGTCCGGACCGTCGGTGGGAGCACCCGTGGCTCAGGAGCGCAGGGCAGCGATGGTCAGCACCAGCCGCTCCAAGGTGTACGACGCATCGCTGGCCGCACCCTTGACGTCGGCGTCGGCCTGGGCGACCGCCCGGATCGCGGCCACGAGCCCGTCGTCGCTCCATCCCTTGGCCTGGTCGCGCAGGGTGCGGATCTTCCACGGCGGCACCCCCACCTCGCGGGCGAGGTCGGCATCGCGCATCCCACGACCCCGTGACGTGGCCGCCTTGAACCGGGCGATCCCACGGGCGCTGCCGGCGAACGCGGAGGTCACCAGCACCGAGGCGGTGCCGTTGTCGAGCGCCCACCGCAGCTCCTCGAGCGCCTCGAGCCGCTTGCCGTAGAACGCGGCGTCGGCGACCACGAAGGACTTCGCCTCGGCGCGACCGCCGAAGTACTGCGCGACGCGCTCCTCCCCCAGCGCCTCGTCGGGGAAGTCGTGAGCCAGCTGGTCGACCGCCGCGGCGAGCGCACGCAGGTCGTGCCCGACCGCCTGGACCAGCGCGTTGGCCGCCGACGGCTCCATCCGCGCACCGAGCATCCTCGCCTCGGCGACCACGAACTGCGGGAACTCCGAAGGCTTGAGCTCCTCGGTCTTGACCTCGGTCACGGGGCCGAGCTTGCGCAGCTTGGTCAGCACCCCCGACCCCTTGGGGCCGCCGGAGTGCACCAGCACCAGCGCGACGTCCTCCGCCGGCGCACCCGCGTAGTCCAGGAGCGCGTCGACCGACTCCTCGGGCAGGTGCTCGAGCTCGCGCACGACCACGCACCGGGTGCTGGAGAACAGCGACGGGGCGGACAGCTCGCCCAGCGAGCCGAGGGTCAGGTCGGCACCGACGGCCTCGGCCATCTCGGCCTCGCCGTCGTGGGACCGCACGGCCGCACGGACCGCGCCGACGGTCCGCTCGCGCAGGAACTCCTCCTTGCCGGTCACCAGGGTGACGTGGCCGAGGACGTCCCCGGGGGCGGGGCCGGCCTGGCGGGCTGGACGGGCGGGGGTGCGGGCGGCTGCCATGGTGCGGCTCAGCCTGCCACAGGCGGCCGACAGTCCCCCACCGGGCGGCCTCCCGCCCAGTCACCGGGTCATGTCACCGGGTCGTGAGCACCGAGGGGCCCGCCTCGCCCGCCACCACCGCGACCGACCCGTCGGTGTCCGTGCGCAACACACGGGCCCCCGCGGACTCCAGCGCGGTCAGCACCGAGGGCGCGGGGTGGCCGTAGTCGTTGTCCTCCCCGACCGTCACGACGGCGACGCGTGCACCGAGCCCGGTGAGCCACCCGAGGTCCTGGTAGGAGCTGCCGTGGTGGGGCACCTTCAGCACGTCGACGGCCAGGTCGGGCAGCGTGCGTGCCAGCGCTGCCTGGCCGGGAGGCTCCAGGTCGCCGGTGAGCAGCAGTCGCAGGCCAGCGACCTCGACCAGCAGCACCACGCTGGCGTCGTTCGCCGCCGTCCCGTCCCCGGGACCGGTGCCCGGCTCCCCGGAGGTCGGCCAGAGCACCTGCAGCCGCGTGGCCCCGGAGCGCCAGGCTCCGGCGTACGGCGCGGGGTGGAGGGGTACGCCGGCGGCGGCCGCGTCCGCGAGCACCGACCGCGCCCCGTCGGCCGGGTCGAGCACCCGGCTGACCCAGACCTCGCGGACGTCGTGGGACCCGAGCACCGCCGACAGCCCGTCCACGTGGTCGGCGTGGAAGTGCGTGAGGACGAGGAGGTCGACGGTGGCCACCCCGAGGTCGTCGAGGCAGCGGCCGACCACCCCGGGCTCGGGCCCGACGTCGACCACGACCGCATGCCCCGGGGTGGTGGCGAGCACCAGGGCGTCTCCCTGCCCGACGTCGCACGCCACGAGCACCCACCCGTCGGGGGGCCACCCGGGCACCGGCGGTCGCACCAGCACCGCGACGACCAGCACCACACAGCTCGCCGCCCCTCGGGCCCGGGTGCTCACGAGCCGGGGCCCCCGCCAGGCCAGCACCACGGTCAGCGCGGTCAGCGCCGCCAGGGCGGCTCCGCTCGTGGACCAGTCGACGGCCGCCGTCGGGAGGCCCGCACCCCGGTGGGCGACCACGACGATCCAGCCCACGCACCACGTGGCCACCGTGCCGAGCAACCGGCCGGCCCAGGGCCAGACCAGGCCGACGCAGCCGCCGAGCAGCCCCAGCACGGTGGCCGGACCGACGGCGGGCGCGGCGAGCAGGTTGGCCACCACCGCCACCAGGCTGACCTGGCCGCTGAGGGCAGCCACGACGGGCGTGCACGCCAGCTGCGCCGCAGTGGGCACGGCGATCGCCTCGGCGAGCCAGCGGGGCAGCCACCGGGCCAGCGCGTCGCGCCAGCGCGGGCCGATCAGCACGATCCCTCCCGTCGCCAGCACCGACAGCGCGAACCCGGGAGCGGTGGCCAGCGTCGGGTCGACGAGCAGCAGCACCGTCACCGCGACACCCAACCCGCGGACGGCCCGACCACCGCCATGGGTCAGCGCGAGCAGCCCCACGACGCCCATCACCGCGGCACGCAGCACGCTGGGCTCGGTGCGGGCCAGCAGGACGAACCCCACCACGCCGGCCATCCCGAGGACCAGCAGTCCGCGGCCGCGCACGCCCACCAGGCGCGCGAGCACGAGCAGCGCCCCCAGGAGCAGCGTGAGGTTGGTGCCGGACACGGCGAGCAGGTGGGTCAGCCCGGTCGCCCGGAACTCCTCGGCCACCTCTGGATCGAGCCCGGCGTCGTCACCGGCGACGAGGGCCGGCACGAGCACCCGCTCGGGAGCGGGACGGTGCGCGACCGCGTCCCGCAGGGAGGCGCGCAGCACCTCGGTGGCCCGCCACCACGCCCCGGGGGTCTCCAGCAGCGTCGGCTCGCCGTGCACCGAGAGCACCGCGGCCAGGGCCCGTTCCCCGTCCTCGGTGGGCTGGAGCCGGCCGGCGAGTGCCACGGTGGAGCCCAAACGCACGTCGGCCCAGGACGCCGGGGCCAGCACGAGGACCGGCGACCGCACCTTCCACGCGGTGCCCCGTCCAGTGATCTCGACGACCACGGCGCGCAGGAAGACCCCGTCGGTCCGAGCGCCGGCCATCGGCCGCGGATCCGTGCTCACCACCAGTCGGCCCGTCACCGCGGCGCCCTCGGCCGCCAGGGCGGAGACCGGGTCGCCCTGGACCCGATCGGCGCGCAGGAGGCCTGCGCAGAGCACCGCCACCAGCGCCAGCAGGCAGGCCAGCGCCGTGGTGCGCCAGGCCAGCGCGAGTGCGCGCCCCGGGCCGCGGGAGCGCACGGCGACCACGGCGGCGCCGACCCCACCCACCGTCACCAGGATCCCAGCCAGGACGAGCGTCCAGCCGGGTGCCACCACCAGCAGCCCGCCGGCCCACGCCGACAGCCCGACCAGCCCCATCCGCAGGTCGGCCTGGCGGGTCGCCGCGGGCACGCCTCAGACCGTCACGAGTGGCGCGAGGGTCTCGAGCGTGGCCGGGCCGATCCCGTCGACCTCGAGCAGCTCCTGGACCGCGGTGAAGCCCCCGTGCTCCTCGCGCCACGCCAGGATCGCCTGGGCGGTCACGGGCCCGACCTCGGGCAGGGACTCCAGCAGGGCCTGGTCGGCGGTGTTGAGGTTCACCAGCGCCGCGGGGGCGCCGGGCGCACCGGGCGCACCGGCCCCGCTCGGTACGCCGGCGGCGGCTGCGCCCTGGCCCACCAGCACCTGCTCACCGTCGACGAGGACCCGCGCCAGGTTGAGCCCGGACAGGTCCACGCCTCCCCGGGCACCGCCGGCGGCTTCGATGGCGTCGACCACCCGGGGACCGACGGGGAGCTCGAGCACACCGGGGCGTCGGACCCGGCCGGCCACGTCGACGACCACGACCGCCCCGTCCTCCTCGCCGGCCGCCCCCGTCCCTCCGGGGGTCTCCCCCGTCGGGTCGGAGGGCAGGTCCACCAGCGACCCCGTGGGGCCGGTGTCGGACGCGGCGGGGGCCAGCGGGGCCGCGAGCGGGACCGGCTCGGAGCGCACGACCCACCAGCTCGTGACGGCCAGACCGAGCGCCACCATGACCGCGACCACCGCGAGGTGGACCAGCCCCAGCCGCAGGTGCGTCGGTGGCACGGGCAACCGGCTCGGGCGCCGGCTGGCGTGCCTGCCCGGCATCGGGACCGTCCGCGCGACCGGGACCGGCTCGACGTCCCCCAGGGGCTCCGGCCCCATCAGGTCGTCGAGCCGGGAGCGGTCGTGGAGGACGGAGGGGACGTCCCGCACCCGGGTGGGTCCGCCCCAGGTCCCGGACCCGTCCCAGGAGGACGCGCGCGTGGGTCCGGCTGCCGGCTCCACCGGCTCGCCTCGCGGTGCTCGGTGGATCGTCGCGATCGCATGGGGCGACGCTAGGGAGGCGCAGGGCCCCTCAGTCGGGCATCGACGCGTCCTGTGGAGCAGGCCGCCCACCGGTCAGGCTGTGGACGCCTCGTGGTCCTCGCCGGGCTCCCCGCCGGGTCCCCGGTCGGGCACCGGCCCTCGCGGCGCGACGCACACCGCGATCATCCCCGGCCCCACGTGCGCGCCCAGGACGGCACCGAGCTCGCCGCACGACACGGTGGCGTCGGCCAGCCGCTCACCGAGCCGCTCCTGCAAGTGCTCGGCCAGCGTGGCGGCACGGTCGGGGTTGGCCAGGTGCGCGACGGCGACGTCGAGGTGGACGGCCACCTCGGGGTCGAGCCCTCCGGCCAGCTCCTCGGCCGCGGTCACCGCCAGCTCCTCGAGGCGGGCCAGCGCCCGGGCGGAGGTGCGCACCCGCTCGAGCGGTGCGACCCGACCGTCCTCGATCCGCAGCAGCGGCTTCACGGCCAGGGCGCCTCCGAGCAGCGCGGCGGTGGCACCGATCCGGCCGCCTCGACGGAGGTACTCCAGGGTGTCGACGTAGAACAGCGACGACGACCGCTCCGCGCAGTCGCGGGCGGCGTCGGCCGCCTCCTCCACGGTGGCGCCGTCGGCTGCCGCGCGGGCGGCCGCGAGGGCGGCGTACCCGGTCGCCACCCCGACCTGGCGCGAGTCGACCGGGATCACCGGCACGGGCGCCTCGAGGGCGGCGAGGTGCGCGGACTCGAAGGTGCCGCTCATCTCCGCCGAGAGGTGCACCGACACGATGGCGGTCGCGCCGTCCTCGGCCGCACGGCGGTAGGTCTCGAGCATGACGGCCGGCGAGGGCCGCGAGGTCGAGACCGGCGTCCACTCCTTCAGCGCCGCCGCGACCCGCTCCGGGGTGGCCCCCTCGGCGCCCTCGTCGAGGACCTCGGCGCCGATCACGACCTGCAGCGGCACGACGACGACACCGTGCTCCTCCGCCACCTGCGCAGGCAGGCTGGCGGTGGAGTCGGTGACGACGACGACACGGGTCCCCGGGGAGCTCACCGGGTCAGACCACCACGTTGACCAGCTTCGGCGCACGCACGATCACCTTGCGGACCGGCGCGTCGCCGATCGCGCGCTGCACGTCGGCGTCGGCCAGGGCCAGCGCCTCCAGGTCGGCCTCGGCGATGTCCGGGGCGACCTCCAGGCGGGCCTTGACCTTGCCCTTGACCTGCACCACGGCGGTGACGGTGTCCTCGACCAGCAGCGCCGGGTCGACGACCGGCCAGCCGGCACGCGCGACCGTGGGCTCGTGCCCGAGGCGCTCCCACATCTCCTCGGCGACGTACGGCGCCACCAGCGACAGCAGGACCGCGACCGCCTCGGCGGCCTCGCGGACCGCGGGGTCGGCGCCGCCGGGGCCGGAGTCGATCGCCTTGCGGGTGGCGTTGACCAGCTCCATCACGCGGGCCACCACGACGTTGAAGCGGTAGGACTCCACCAGCTCGGCCGCGTCGTGGACGGTGCGGGCGGTGACCCGGCGCAACGCGACGTCGCCGCCCCCGGCCGGGGTGCCCGGCGCGGAGGTGACGTCACCGGACAGGCGCCAGGCACGCTGCAGGAACTTCAGGGACCCGTCGGGCGACATGTTCGCCCAGTCGATGTCGTCCTCGGGCGGGCCGGCGAAGACCAGCGTCAGGCGCACGGCGTCGACGCCGAAGGCCTCCAGCTGCTCGCCCAGGTTGACGCCGTTGCCCAGGGACTTGCTCATCTTCTTGCCCTGGTTGATGACGAAGCCCTGGTTGAGCTGGGCCAGCCACGGCTCGCGGAAGTCGACCAGGCCCATGTCGTTGAGGACCTTGGTGAAGAACCGGCCGTAGAGCAGGTGCAGCACGGCGTGCTCGACGCCGCCGACGTAGAGGTCGCACGCCATCCAGGCGTTGACCTTCTCGCTGTCGAAGACGCGGTCGGTCTCGTGGGGCGAGCAGTAGCGGAACATGTACCACGACGAGTCCACGAAGGTGTCCATCGTGTCGCCGTCGCGGGTGGCCGGGCCGCCGCAGGTCGGGCAGGTGGTGTTGACCCACTCGGTGGCCGAGGCCAGCGGGGAGGTGCCCTTGGGCTTCAGGTCGGCGCCGCGCAGGTCGGGCAGCTCGACGGGCAGCTGGTCGTCGGGGACCAGCACCTCACCGTGCTCGGGGCAGTGCACGACCGGGATCGGCGCACCCCAGTAGCGCTGGCGGCTCAGCAGCCAGTCGCGCAGCCGGTAGTTGACCGCGCCGGTGCCCGCCTTCATCTCCTCCAGGAACGCGATCGTCGCGCGCTTGGCCGAGTCGACGTCGAGGCCGTTGATGTTCAGGGCGGTGGACTGCCCGGGGGCGGGGCTGTTGATGGCCGGGCCCTCACCGGCGTACGCCTCCCCCTCGAAGCCGGCGGGCGGCTCGGTGGTGCGCACGATCGGCAGCCCCATGGCGGTGGCGAACTCCCAGTCGCGCTGGTCGCCGCCGGGCACGCCCATGACCGCGCCGGTGCCGTAGTCGGCCAGCACGTAGTCGGTGGCCCACACCGGGATCTGCTCGCCGGTGACCGGGTTGGTGGCGGTGACACCCAGGTCGACGCCGGTCTTGGGGCGGTCGGTGGCCAGCCGCTCGATCTCGCTGGCGCGGCGCACCTCCTCGCGGTAGGCCTCGAAGGCCGGACGCTGCGCGTCGGTGACCAGCTCGTCGGCCAGCGCGGCGTCGACGGCGACGACCATGAAGGTGGTGCCGAAGATCGTGTCGGGGCGGGTCGTGTAGACGGTGACCGGCTCCTCACGGCCCTGCACGACGAAGTCGACGTGGGCGCCCTCGGAGCGGCCGATCCAGTTGCGCTGGGCGGTGACGACGCGGTCGGGCCAGGTCTTCTCCAGCTCGTCCAGCCCGTCGAGCAGCTCCTGGGCGTAGTCGGTGATCTTGAAGTACCACTGGGTCAGCTCCTTCTTGGTCACCTCCGCCCCGCACCGCTCGCAGGCACCCTGCACGACCTGCTCGTTGGCCAGCACGGTCTGGTCCTGGGGGCACCAGTTGACCGGGGAGTTCTTGCGGTAGGCCAGGCCGCGCTCGTAGAAGCGGGCGAACAGCCACTGCGTCCAGCGGTAGTACTCCGGGTCGGAGGTGTTGAAGGTGCGCGACCAGTCGAAGGACGCGGCGTACTTCTGGCAGGACTCGATCGACTTGGCGATGTTGGCCTTCGTGTACGTCGCCGGGTGCTCGTCGTTGCGGATCGCGGCGTTCTCCGCGGGCAGCCCGAAGGAGTCGAATCCCATCGGGTTGAGCACCTCGTAGCCGCGCTGCCACCAGTAGCGCGCCACCACGTCGTGCAGCGCGAACACCTCGGCGTGGCCCATGTGCAGGTCGCCGGAGGGGTAGGGGAACATCGTCAGCGCGTACTTCTTCTCCCGCGGGGAGTCGTCGTCGGCGCGGAAGGGCTGCAGCTCGTCCCAGACCGGGCGCCACTTCTCCTCCACGGCCTTCACGTCGTACGTCGTGGCCTCGTCTGCCTGGACCTGCTCGCTCATCGTCTTCTCTCTCACGTCTGGTGGACCTGGCTCATCGGGTTCGGCACCGGCTCGGGGGCACAAAAAAACCCCTCGGGCAGAGGGGTAGCCGCGGCGGCGTGGTGCTGGCCGTCGCGGCTAGGTAAGGAGCAGGTCCTGGCGCACGCCGGGAATGCTACCGCTGGTCACAGCGAGGCGACCACCTCGGCCACCTGCGCGACCTGGCGGACGTCGCTGCCGGTCGGGATCAGCTGCACCTCGTCGGCGCCGGCGTCGGCCATCCGGAGCAGGGTCTCGCGCAGCTGGGGCAGGGTGCCGGCGAAGCCGGTGGTGGGGGCCATGGCGTCGACGAGCTCGGCGGGGATCCAGTTCATGTAGTGCCGCAGGTGGCGGTGCACCTGGGTACGCGCGGACCCGTCGCCGTCGTCGAGGGCGAACCAGAACGACGTCGCCAGGTGCGGCGCCGTCCGGCCCGCCTCCGCCCAGGCGCTGCGGGCGAGCTCGAAGAGGCCCGCGACGGCGGTGGTGTCGAGGTCGAGGGTGACCCCGGCCAGGCCGTCGGCCCAGTGCGCCGCGTGCCTGACGGTGCGCGGGCCCATCGTGCCGACGTGGACCGGGGGTCCTCCCGCCTGCAGGGGCCGCGGACCGACGGGGAGGGTGGCCCCGGTGACGTCCTCCCCCGCCCAGACGCGACGCATGACCGCGACCCGGTCGGCCATCTGCTGCATGGTCTGCGTCGCCGGGTCGGCGCCCGCGGCACGGTAGTCCTCCTCACGACCACCGACGCCCACCCCGACGGTGAGCCGGCCCCGGCTGAGCCGGTCGGCGGTCGCCAGGGCCTTCGCGAGCGTGACGGGGTCGTGCAGCTGGGGCACGAGCACCGTGGTCACCAGCGGCACCCGGGTCGTCCACGCGGCGACCGCCCCGAGGAGGGTCAGCGCGTGCGGGTTGGCGAAGGCCATCCGCTCGCCGAAGCACAGGCTCGAGAACGGCCCCTCGTCGATCGCCCGCGCCCACCGCTCGAGCGTGTCCGGGGCGTCCCAGAGGTCGGGCTCCATCACCGGGAGCGTCATGCCGACCTGGAGTGCGCGCTGCATGGCCCCGGACTCTCGCACACCCCCGGGCCGTCGTTCCTCCGTCTCACCCACGTCGAGCCGGCTCGTCCTTCCGGAAGGATGCGCCGGCTCGGCGTCTCAGGGGACGGTGACCGGGGCGGGGTCGCGGCGCAGGAGGGGACGCAGCGTGAGCAGGCCGAGCAGCGGGAGGACGGCGAGCACGAGGAGCGCGACGCCCATGTCGATGACGTCACCGATGCCGCCGACCACGGCCGAGCCGACCGAGCCGCCGGTGAGGAAGACCAACGTGGCCACGCCCAGGGCGACGCCGCGGACGTCGGCGGGGACCGCCTGACCCACCGCCGCGGAGAGCGCCGGCTGGCCCAGCAGGAAGGCGAAGGTCACCAGCAGCACCGAGGCCGCGATCACCGCGACCCCGAGCGCCCCCGGCCGCAGGGCGACACCGAGCGCGGTGACGAGCAGGGCCGCGGAGGCGGACGTGGCGGAGACGGCCAGGGAGCGTGAGGGACCGATCCGGCTGAGCAGCGGCCCCGTGACCCGGGGGACGACGGCGGCGACGACCGCGCTGGGGATGAGCAGCGCGCCCACCTGCCACGGCTCCCAGCCGTCGGCCACCAGCACCGCGGGGACCGCGATGAGCAGCCCGAACCAGGCGGCGGGCACCGCGGCGGCTGCGACGGCGCTGCGCACCACGGCGGGGTCGGAGACGACGACCAGCGGCAGGAAGCCGTCCGGCCGGCGACGCACCCTGCGCGCGGTCACGGGCGCGCCGAGCACCAGCAGCACCGCCCCGACCAGCGCCACGACTCCCCCGGTCGAGGGCGACTGGACGAGCAGGACCAGGCCGGCGGCCGTCAGGCCGACCAGCACGGCGCCGGGCACGTCGAGGTCGGCCCCGCTGCCGGTCGTGCCGAGCGCCCGCCACAGCAGCGGTACGACCAGCAGCCCCAGCGCGGGCAGCGCCAGCACGGCGCGCCAGCCGAAGGCGTGCTCGACGAGGCCGCCGGCCAGGGGGCCGAGGCTGGCGACGACCGCCGACCAGCCCGCGAGCCGGCCGAGCGCGAGGTCGCGGACGGCACCGTCGTACCTCGCGGAGAGGGCGGCGACGCCGAGCACGGGGACGGCGGCGGCGCCGGCACCCTGCAGGAGGCGCGCGGCCAGGAGCAGGGGGTACGTCGGAGCCAGGGCCGCGGCCACGGCTCCCCCGGCCATCATCGCGACGCCGACCAGGAGTGGCGTCCGCACCCCGACGAGGTCGGAGACCCGGCCGTGCACCGCGGTGGTGACCGCCAGCAGCAGCGCGTAGAGGCTGATGACCCAGGCGGCCTGGCCGACCGAGACGTCGAACTCCGCCGCCACGTCGGACAGCACGATCGCCGCGGAGGCCGAGCCCATCGCGGCCAGGCCGAACAGCAGCCCGAGGACGGTGCTGACGCGGCGGGAGTCGTCGGAGGTCACGACCCTGGTCAACGAGCCCCGGCCGTCGGACATTCCGTCGTCCCGCAAGGTTCATCGGCCGGCCGACAGACCCTGCCGTCGGACGATGGGCCTCCATCGGCCCACGGCAAGGTTCATCGGCCGGCCGATGGACCTCCCGGCTCAGCCGCGGAAGGCGGGCTTCTCCTTCGCCAGGAACGCCCGGACGCCCTCGGCGAAGTCGGGGCCGGTGTAGACCTCGCGGAGCAGGTCGCCGTCGCCCTCGGGCGAGGCCTCGAGTCGGCGCGCACGGTCGAGCAGCTGGCCCTTGGTGGCCCGGATGGTCACGGGGCTGGCGGCGCGCAGGCCGTCGATGACCCGCTCCAGCTCGGCGTCCAGGTCGTCGGTGACGCTCATCAGCGCGCCCACCGCGTGCGCCCGCGAGGCGTCGACCAGGCGCGATGCCAGCAGCATCTCGCGGGTCAGCGACTCCCCGAAGACACTCGCGCAGCGGTAGACGATCGAGCCGGCCAGCGCGTTGCCCAGGGTGCGCGCGATCGGGTAGCCGAAGCGGGAGTGCGGGGTCGCGATGCGCAGGTCGCAGTGGGTGGCGACGGCCAGGCCGCCTCCGACGCAGACGCCGTCGATGGCCGCCACGGTCACCTGCGGGAGCGCGAAGAGGGCCTCCAGCAGCTCGCGGATCCAGTCCTCGTAGGCGACTGCGTCCTGCTCGAGGAAGTCGGAGATCTCGTTGCCCGCGGCGAAGGCGCGTCCGCCGGCGCCCCGCAGCACGAGCACCCGGGTGTCGCGGTCCTCGGCCAGCTCGGCGCACAGCTCGCGCATCTGCGCGTACATGTCGCGGGTGAAGGCGTTGTGGCGGTGCGGCCGGTCGAAGGTCACCTCGACCACGCCGTCACCGCGGTCCACGCGGATGTCCTGCTGCTGCTCGCTGTCGGTCTGCGGCGTCTCGGTCACGGTCAGGAACCGTACGGCGTCGGGCTCCCCGCTCCGCGCCCGTCCTGCGTCGCGAGCCGGCGGGCCGCGACCAGGCCGCCGACCGCGCCGAAGAGGTGCCCCTGCCAGGAGATGCCCGGCTGGCCCGGCAGGACGCCCCAGAGCAGCCCGCCGTAGGCGAGGAAGAGCAGCGCGCCGAGCAGCACCTGCCCCAGCCGTTGGGCGAACCAGCCGCGCAGCACGAGGTAGACCAGCCAGCCGAACACCAGCCCCGACGCGCCCACGTGGACGGTGCCGGGGCTGGCCACGAGCCAGGTGCCCAGCCCCGCGACGAGCCAGATGACCCCGGTGACGGCGAGCCCGCGGCGTACGTCGCCGAGCAGGACGAGGAAGAGCAGCAGCGCCACCAGGGGCGTGTTGGCCTCGAGGTGGCCCCACGAGCCGTGCAGCAGCGGCGCGAGGACGATGCCGAGCAGGCCCTCGGTGCTCCGCGGCCGGATGCCGTCGTCGTCGAGCACGGCGGGCGTCCACTGGTCCCACGCCTCGACGACCCACAGCAGCGCCACGAACCCGGCGGTGATCGCGGCGGCGGTCGGCCAGGTGCGGGGTCGGGTGCTGGACCGGGGCATGCGGTCGAGCGTACGGGGGGTCTCGACGACCCACCGACCGCGGACCGAGCGAGTGCTCGGTCAGGAGGTCCTCGGTCCCCTACGATGCGGGCATGAGCACTCCTGGAGCCTCCGTCCCCGACATGTTCCGCCTCGATGGCAAGGTCGCCATCGTCACCGGCGCCTCGAGCGGCCTGGGCGTCGCCTTCGCCCAGGGCCTGGCCGAGGCCGGCGCCGACGTCGTGCTCGGCGCCCGGCGCGTGGACCGGCTCGCCGAGACCGCCGCCCTCGTCGAGGCCGCGGGTCGCAAGGCGCTGTGCGTGGAGACCGACGTCGCCAAGGTCGAGGACTGCGACCGCATCGTCGCGCTGGCGATGGAGGAGTTCGGCCACGTGGACGTGCTGGTCAACAACGCCGGCGTCGGCACCGCGGTCCCCTCGACCAAGGAGACCCCCGAGCAGTTCACCGGCGTCATCGACGTCAACCTCAACGGCTGCTACTGGATGGCCCAGGCCTGCGGCCGGGTCATGCAGCCCGGCTCGAGCATCGTCAACATCTCCTCGGTGCTCGGCATCACCACCGCCGGTCTCCCCCAGGCCGCGTACGCCGCCTCCAAGGCGGGCCTCAACGGGCTCACCCGCGACCTGGCGCAGCAGTGGACCGGCCGCAAGGGCATCCGCGTCAACTCCATCGCGCCGGGCTTCTTCACCTCCGAGATGACCGACCAGTACCCCCCGGGCTACCTCGAGTCCCAGCAGCAGCGCATCCCCGCCGGCCGCAAGGGCGACCCGCGCGAGCTCGCCGCCGCCGTGGTCTTCCTGGCCTCGGCCGCGGGTGGCTACGTCACCGGTCAGACGATCCCCGTCGACGGTGGGATGACCATCGCCTGACGCCGCCGCACACGGCACTGCGCCCCGGGACCATCGGTCCCGGGGCGCAGTGCGTGGTGGTGCGTGGTGGTACGTGGTGGTGAGCGGTGTGCCGGTCAGCGGCGACGGAAGGCGACGACCACCGACGGGCGCGGGAAGTCGTCGGTGTGCGGCCAGGTGGAGGCCTGGTCCTCGAACGTCGCGCCGTCGATCTCCCCGGGGTGCTGCACGGCGAAGAACAGCGAGCGGTTCCGGTCGGTGATGAGCGGGCCGCACGCCTCGGCGCCGCGCGGCATCGTGACGAACTGCTGCACGTGGCCCCGCTCGGAGCCGACGACCGGCACCCGGAAGATGCCGTCGTTGGAGCCGAGCACGTTGCCGTCGGTGGAGATCCACAGGTTGCCCGCGGAGTCGAAGGCCACGTTGTCGGGGCAGCTGATCGGGCTGACCCGGGCCTTGTCGTAACCGGCGAAGTAGGTCTCCGGCGCCTCGGGGTCTCCGCAGACCAGCATCAGGTCCCACGTGAAGGTGGTCCGGGTGTGGTCCTTGCCGTCGGCGGTCATCTCCAGGACGTAGCCGTTGCGGTTGCCCGAGGCCTCGGTGAGCGGGGCACCGATCGAGGAGCGGACCATCGAGGTGGTGATCGGGTTGGCCTCGTCGGGCTCGAAGCGCGAGCCGCGCTGGGAGTTGTTGGTCAGCGCGGCGTAGACCTTGCCGTTGACCGGGTTCGGCTCGACGTCCTCGGGACGGTCCATCTTGGTCGGCGAGACCTGGTCGGCGGCGAGCCGGGTGAAGATCAGGACGTCGGCCACCGACATGCCGGGCACGAACGACTCGGTGTCGCTGCACAGCGGGATCCACTCGCCCGTGCCGTCGTGCACGCCGTCGGCGGAGCCGTCGCCGGTCAGGCGGGCGACGTACAGCGTGCCCTTGGTGAGCAGCCGCTTGTTCCTGCGGCGCGCCTTCTCCGAGGAGCCCTTGGCGACCTTCTTGGCCGAGACGAACTTGTAGAGGTAGTCGCCGCGCTCGTCGTCGCCCATGTAGGCCACGGCGTGGCCCTTGGACACGATGACGTTGGCGCCCTCGTGCTTGAAGCGGCCGAGCATCGTGTGCTTGACCGGCGCCTCGTCGGGCGCGAACGGGTCGACCTCGACGATCCAGCCGTGCCGGTGCGGCTCGTGGGGCTCGGCGGTGAGGTCGAAGCGCTCCTCGACGGTGTGCCAGTTGCGGCCCGACCCGCCCGCGCCGATGCCGTAGCGGGCGTACTCCTCGGTGTAGCGCGCGTCGAGCTCGCCGGTGGCCTGGAAGTACTGGTTGAAGTTCTCCTCGCCCGACAGCGACGTGCCCCAGGGCGTCATGCCGCCGGCGCAGTTGTTGAACGTGCCGAGCACCCGGGTGCCGGTCGGGTCCTGCGACGTCTTGAGCCGGTCGTCACCCGCCGCCGGTCCGGTGACCTTGAACTCGGTGCGGTGGTGGATGCGCCGGTTGTACTTCGCCTTCTTCAGGTTCGTGACGGGGCGCCACGACCCGGGGACCATGCCGCGACGCAGCTCCACGACCGACATGCCGTGGTTGGCCAGGCCGATCTCGGCGATCTCGGCGTCGGTGTAGGTGTCGGCCGGGAACATGATCTGCTCGTCGGTGTACTCGTGGTTGACCACGAGGAGGGCCCGGTCCTTGCCGTCCTTCCTGTGGTCCCGCAGGACGTGCACGCCCACGTAGTCGCAGTTGTAGCCGAACTGCATCCGCGCGGCTTCGGCGGTCTGCGCGTGGGCGTCGAAGTCCGGGGCGCCGTGGACGACGGGGTCACCCCAGCGCATGACGACCTCGTGGTCGAAGCCGGGCGCGGTGACCACCGCGTCGCGACGGTTCGGACGCACGGGGATGAAGGCGACCTTCGCCAGGTCGTCGGAGACCCGCCGCTCGGCGGTGTCGGCACTGGCGGCGGTGTCGGCGGCGACGGCGGTGCCGGGGACCGCGGTCGCGGACAGGCCCCCGAGGACCAGGGCACCGGACCCGACGGCCGCGCCCTTGAGGACCGCGCGCCGGGCGACGGCCTTGGCGATCTCGTCACGGACGTGACCGGCGTCGGAGGTGTTGGGCTCGGGGTGGTCGCAGGCGTTGCCGCAGCGGTAGAAGCAGGTCATCCGGCTGCGGGAGCCGTGCACGGTCGACCCGGTGGGGGTCAGCGAGAGGAGCGGGCGGCCGTCGGAGAGAGGGGTCTGGGTCATCGGTGACTTCCTGGGCTCGGGGACAGCGCAGCAGGCTGCGCGGGCCACCCGGGGGGTGGGCCGTGCGCAACCTAGGGACGTCCGGCGAGCGCCCTGGCTGCCCCGGGGCGACGGCCGGTCGACGTCTCGGTGAACGCCCGGGGAGGTATCCGCTCAGCGGTCGTCGGGGCGCGCCGGACGGCGCCTCGACGAGGGGGTCGTCCCGGTCCACCGCCGGTGGGCGTGGACGAGCGCCGCGGCCTCGGAGTAGCCCAGGCGGGCGGCCACGTCGGCGACCGGCAGCCCGACCGCCAGCAGCTGGTCCGCCAGGCCGCTGCGCACCTCGTCGACGACCTCGCGGAAGCCGGTCCCCTCCGCGGCCAACCGTCGGCGCAGCGTCCGCTCGGTCACGCCGAGCGCGGACGCGACGGACGCCATAGGCGCACCGTCGGCCAGCCGCTGCGTCACCAGCACCCGCACGTCCGCGGTGGTCGCCGGCAGGTCGCGGCGCTGGTCGGCGATGCCGAGGCAGGCGGCCTCCGCCGCGGCCCGGTCGGCCCCGCGGTCGCGGGCCAGCGGCCGGTCCAGCTCGGCCGCGGGGAAGGACAGGGTGGCCCGGTCGCCCTCGAAGGTCACGACCACGCCGACCCCGCCGGGAACCAGCGACTCCAGCACCGTGGCGACGGCCGTGGTGTCGCGGACGAGCAGCCAGCGTCGTACGTCGGCGGGCAGGGCGGTGGCGTCGAGGTCGGCCACCACCCGGTCCCCCTCGAGGCGTGCGACCGGGATGACGAACGCGAAGCTGAGGTCGATGAAGCGCAGTGCCACGTCGACGGCGTCGCCCACCGTCGTCGAGGACCGCATCGCCCACCCCATGACGCCGAAGGAGTCGGCGGTGTAGCGCCTCCCGACGTCGGCCGCTGCGCCCGGCGCCCGGCGGGCCAGCGACCGGGCCACCGCGAGCTCCTGGGCGGCCGTGACCACCGGGACCCGCTCGATGTCCTCGTGTGCCAGGCCCGTGCCCACCAGCAGCGGGCCGACCGGGAGGCCCGCCCGCTCCGCCCAGCCCAGCAGGTGCCGGACCCCGCTCGCCGAGCGCGGGAAGTCCCAGCCGGTGGCCGCCGGGGCGGGGAGGACGCGCTCGGACATGTCCGGAATTATCAACTCAAATGCCCGCGACGTCTCGCCCCGTCCCACCGGCGGACCTAGCGTCGGACGGGTGACGAGCACCACTCCCTCCTCCAACGCCGGCCGCGACGGCTCCGTGCCCCGCGTGGTCGTCGTGGGCGCCGGCTTCGGCGGCCTCGGCACCGCCCGCGCCCTGCTGCGCCGCGGCATCACCGACGTGACCGTCCTCGAGCGCGCCGACTCCGTCGGCGGTGTCTGGCGCGACAACACCTACCCCAATGCCGCGTGCGACGTGCCCTCGCCGCTGTACTCCTGGTCGTGGGCGCCCAACCCGCGGTGGGGCCGGCGCTACTCGGTGCAGCCGGAGATCCTCGACTACATCGAGCGCACCGCGCGCGAGGAGGGCCTGCTCCCCCTGGTCCGCACGAGCACCAGCGTCACCGCTGCCGAGCGCGTGGACGGGGCCTGGCGGGTGAGCACGACCGTGGGCGGCCAGCCGGGACCGACGTACGACGCCGACGTGCTGGTCCTCGCGACCGGCCAGCTCTCCGAGCCGGTCGTGCCGCGCCTGCCCGGGCTGGAGGACTTCGAGGGTCCTGCCTTCCACTCCGCGCAGTGGCGCCACGACGTGGACCTCACCGGGAAGCGGGTCGCCGTGGTCGGGACCGGGGCGAGCGCGATCCAGCTCGTCCCGGGGATCGTGGACCGTGTCGGGGCGATGACGGTCTTCCAGCGTTCGGCCGCCTACGTCGTACCGAAGCCGGACCGGGTCTACTCCGAGCGGCACCACCGGCTGTTCGAGAAGCGGCCGGCCACCCTCGGCTTCGAGCGACGCTTCGTCTACTGGCTCTCCGAGCGGTTCAACGGCGCCCTCGTCGGGACCTCCCCGGTCACGGGGCCCTTCCTCGCCCTCGCCCGCGAGGTCTGGCGTCTGCACCTGCGTCGCCAGGTCTCCGACCCGGCCCTGCGGCGCAAGCTGGTGCCGGACTACCCCATCGGCTGCAAGCGGCTGCTGTTCAGCAACGAGTGGTACCCCGCGCTGGACCGTCCGCACGTCGACGTCGTGACCTCGCCGGTCGCCTCCGTCGAGGCGCACGGCGTGCGCGACGAGACCGGCCGCCTGCACGAGGCCGACGTCATCATCTGGGGCACCGGCTTCGCCGCGACCGACTTCCTGCGGGGCATCAACGTCGTGAGCGAGGACGGCACCCGACTCGCCGACGTCTGGGCAGACGGGGCCCGCGCCCACCTCGGGCTCACCGTGCCCGGCTTCGCGAACTTCTTCACGATCTACGGCCCCAACACCAACCTCGGCGGCTCGTCGATCGTGGGCATGCTCGAGGCGCAGGCCGACTACGTCGCCCAGGTCGCCGCCGGCATCCGCGACGGCCGGCACCGCGCCGTGGCACCGCGCCAGGAGGTGTGGGACGCCTACGACCGCGAGGTGCAGCAGCGGCTCGGCGGCACCGCGTGGGCCGGCTGCGACAGCTGGTACACCGACGGGCGCCGCATCACCACCAACTGGCCCGGCCTCGTGCAGGAGTACCGCGACCGGCTGGCCACCGTCGACTGGGACGACCTGGAGGAGGTCTCGTGACCGCGCAGCACGACCCGCACCGACCCGCCGAGCCGGCCGACCGGCCCTACCCGCCCGAGCCGTGGGACCTCACCGGCACCGGCGCCATCACCACGTGGCGGGTCCCGGTCGGCTCCCTGCCCGGGCTGCCCAGCGGCGTACGGGCTGCGGAGGTGCGGGACACCGCGCTGGTCACCACCGCCTTCGTCCGCTACGACCACCGCGGGCTGATGGCCTACGACGAGCTGCTCGCCGCCGTCGTCGTGCGTCACGGTCGCGGCCTCGCCCTGTCGATCACCGACATCTGGGTCGACAGCGAGACCTCGGTCGCCGGCGGACGGGGCCTGTGGGGCATCCCCAAGGACCTCGCGACGTTCGGCGAGCACTACGCCGAGACCACCGACGGCCCGATCGCCTCCGCGAGCTTCTCGTCCCGCCGGGCCCCCGCCCTCCGGCTGCCCCTCCCCCTGCGCGGCTCCGTGGTGCAGACCCTGGACGGCCGGACCGTGGCCAGCCCGATCCGGGCCGGCGGCACCGTGCGACCGGCGAAGGCGCGGTGGGACCTCGCCCCCGACGGGCCGCTGGCCTGGCTGCGCGGCGCCCGCCCGGTGTCCAGCCTCCTCGCGCGCGACTTCTCGATGCGCTTCGGCAGCTGAGAGGCCGCCCGTCGCGATCGGACGGGGCACTACCCTCCCAGCGTGACCTCCCTCACCAGACGGGTCCTCGGGCCCGCCGTGCAGGCCCTGTGGGCGTGGCTCGACAGCGTCGGCGAGATCGTCCCGGGCACGCGCAGCGCCGACCGCTTCGGTGCGTTCGGCGAGGGCAGCGCGATCGGGTTCCCGACCGCGACGGTGATGAACCCATCCTCGATCCACATCGGGCGCGACACCCTCATCGGCCGGCAGGTCACGCTCTCGGTGGGGTACGGCGTCGGCGACCCGGGCATGCCCGAGCGCGGCTTGGTCATCGGCGACAATTGCATCATCGGGGCGCGGTGCACCCTGACTGCGCACGAGTCGATCGTGGTCGGCGACGGCGTGTGGTTCGGACAGGACGTCTTCGTCTCCGACGCCGGTCACGGCTACCAGGACCCCGACGTGCCGATCGGCGACCAGTTCGGCAGCCACGACCCGGTCGTCATCGGGCCCGGGTCGTGGATCGGCCACGGCGCGATCCTGCTCCAGGGCACGCGGCTGGGCCGCAACGTCGTGGTGGCCGCCGGCTCGGTGGTGCGGGGCGACGTCCCCGACCACGCGGTCGTGGCCGGGACGCCCGCCCGCGTCGTACGCCGCTACGAGCCGGGCATCGGGTGGGTCGGCCGCACCGGGGACGTCCGCCCCGTCGTCCGGGCCGACTACCTGCAGGACGCGCTGACCGAGCTGCGCGAGCGGGCCTGAGCAGGTCTCAGCAGGTCTGAGCCCTCACTGACCGGGCGATGGGACCAAGGTCCCGACCCGAGGGACCAAGGTCCCGAGTGTGGCGGTCACTCCTCAGGCCGGGTCGGCGTGGGTCGATGCGACTCACGCAGGGGTCCCTACTGCTTGTTCCCTGCATCCACCCAGGAGGTGGGACATGCGCATCCTGACACTCACCGGACTCCCTCGACCGCCGCACTCGGGACAGCGGCTCCGCGTCGATCACAGCAGGCTGATGGGCCTGGACTCCGGGCTCGACCCGGGCGAGCAGGTCGTGCTGCGCGTCCGCGACCGGCACCAGCTCGCCACGGTCATGCACGTCGACTTCGGCCTCGACGAGACCACCTACGACCTGATGGTCGACCGGGCGGTCGAGACCGACGACCTGGCCGCGCTGGGCGCGCACGAGACCGCCCGTCGGACGTGGGAGGTCGAGGACGTCATGGCCACGATGTGCCGCCTCAAGCGCACCGGGATCGGCTGCGAGGAGACCTGCTCCTCGTGCGCCCTCAACCCCGACAGCGCTGCCGGCTCCACGCTGCAGCAGCACCTCAGCGCCCTGGACTGACCTCCTTCCAGTCCCGGACACGCAGAAGGCCGCCCCCGCAGGAGGCGGCCTTCTGTCGCGTGGTCGGGTTGCCCAGAAATGGCCGAAGGCCGCCTCGTGCGAGACGGCCTTCCGGACCTGGTGGAGGTGAGGGGACTCGAACCCCTGACCCTCTGCATGCCATTGCCCACGATGACAGAGCCGCTACCAGCTGCGCCGCGCACCACAGACCCCCGAAATAGCCGAAGGCCGCTTCTCGCGAAGCGGCCTTCCGGACCTGGTGGAGGTGAGGGGACTCGAACCCCTGACCCTCTGCATGCCATGCAGATGCGCTACCAGCTGCGCCACACCCCCAGGTGGTGTGCCGGTCCGGGCTGCAGCCCGTTCCAGCGACCTGCGGAACAGTAGCCGACCGGTGTCGGCAACGCGAAATCGGGGTGCGACCGGTGCGTCGTCACGCCGTGCGGTGGTAGGCCAGCAGCCGCAGGCGCCCGGCCTCGGACTGCTCGAGGAGCTCCACCCAGCCACAGTTGCCGAGCCCGCGCAGCGAGTGGACCTGCTCGGTGGGCCAGCCCAGGAGCCCGACGGTGGCGACGCGGATGGCGGCGCCGTGGGAGACGGCCAGGGCGGTCTCGCCGGGCGCCACGGAGGCGAGCAGCTCGGTCAGCGCGTCGACCATCCGGGCACGGACGGCCTCGGTGGACTCCCCGCCGGGGACGACGTCGAAGTCGCCCTGGTGGAAGCGGGCGAACTCCTCGGGGTGCTGCGCGGCGTACTCCTCGTGGGAGAGCCCCTGGCGCTCGCCGAGGTGGAACTCCCGCAGCCTCGCGTCGTACGACGCAGCCCGATGGCACGCGGCGAGGACCGGCTCCGCGGTCTGGCGGGTGCGCAGCAGGTCCGAGACCCAGACGGCGGCCGGCGCGAGCGCGGCCATGGCCGGCGCGACGGCGGCAGCCTGCTGGTGGCCGACGTCGTCGAGGGGCACGTCGAGCTGGCCCTGGATGCGCCGCGCGTGGTTGTGGGCGGTGCGACCGTGCCGCAGCAGCACCAGGCGACGGCCGTGCGGGTCGTCGTGACCGCTCACGGGCGGGTGACGTCCTCCGGCAGCTCGATGGCCGGGCAGTCGCGCCACAACCGCTCGAGGGCGTAGAACTGCCGCTCCTCCTCGTGCTGGACGTGCACCACGATGTCGCCGTAGTCCAGCAGCACCCAGCGGCCGTCGCGCTGCCCCTCGCGGCGGATCGGCTTGGCTCCGGCCTCGCGCAGGGCGTCCTCGACCGCGTCGACGATCGCGCCGACCTGGCGCTCGTTGGAAGCGGAGATGATGAGGAAGGCGTCGGTGATGGCGAGCTGCTCGGAGACGTCGAAGGCGACGATCTGCTCGCCCTTCTTCTCCCCGCCGGCGCGGGCGGCGGTGACGATGAGCTCGAGGGCGTGGTCGGTGGCGGTCATGCTGCTCCCGTGGGGCCGGTGTCCCCGGCGTCGTGGGCGGGCGGGTAGAGGTCGTGCTTGGTGAGGTACTGCACCACACCGTCCGGGACGAGGTACCACACGGGCTCCCCGCGTTCGCGGCGTCGACGGCAGTCGGTCGAGGAGATCGCCAGGGCCGGGATCTCGACCATGGTGACGCGGTCGGCCGGGATCGAGGCCAGGGTGGCGGGGTCCATCTCGTAGCCGGGACGGGTGCACCCGACGAACTGGGCGAGCTCGAAGAGCTCGTCGGCGTCGCGCCAGGTGAAGATCTCGGCCAGGGCGTCGGCGCCGGTGATGAAGTAGAGCTCGGCGTCGGGCAACGCCGCTCGCAGGTCGCGCAGGGTGTCGACGGTGTAGGTGCGACCGGGGCGGTCGATGTCGACCCTGCTGACGGTGAAGCGGGGGTTGGACGCGGTCGCGATCACCGTCATGAGGTAGCGGTGCTCGGCCCCGGTGACGTCGCGGTCGGCCTTCTGCCAGGGGTCGCCGGTGGGCACGAAGACGACCTCGTCGAGGTCGAACCAGTGCTGGACCTCGGAGGCCGCGACGAGGTGGCCGTGGTGGATGGGGTCGAACGTGCCGCCCATGACGCCGACGCGGCGTCGGGTGCCCTGCTCCCCCATCGGGTCGAGCCGGCTCGGCTCAGCTGTGCTCGCGACCGCCGCCGAAGGCGAGGAGCGCGAACAGCAGGCCCATGAGGATGCCCAGCGTGATGACACCGATGCCCCACGAGAGGGCGTGGTCGACGTCGGCGGCCTCGGCGGCCTCGGAGGCGAGGATGATCAGCGACTGCATGGCGCGATCCTAGCGGTCCCCCGCGGGCGTGCCGGCAGCGGCTCAGCGCACGTGGCCGTCGCCGGTGACGACGTACTTGGTCGAGGTCATCTCCGGCAGGCCCATCGGGCCCCGGGCGTGCAGCTTCTGGGTGCTGATCCCGATCTCGGCACCGAAGCCGAACTCGCCGCCGTCGGTGAAGCGGGTGCTGGCGTTGACCAGGACCGCCGCCGCGTCGACGGCCGCGACCCAACGCCGCGCGGCGCGCTGGTCCTCGGTCACGATCGCCTCGCTGTGCTGGCTGGAGTGCCGGCGCACGTGGGCGAGCGCCTCGTCGAGATCGGGCACGACGCGGGCGGCGAGGTCGAGGGAGAGGTACTCGGTGTCCCAGTCCTCCTCGGTGACCGGCACCACGCCGTCGTACGCCGCGAACGACTCGTCGCCGTGGATGGTCACCCCGGCGCCCTGCAGGGCCTCCACGACACGCGGCAGGAACGCCTCGGCGACGTCGGCGTGCACGAGCAGCGACTCGGCCGCGTTGCAGACGCTCGGCCGGTGCGTCTTGGCGTTGACCACGATCGCCAGCGCCTTGTCGAGGTCGGCGGCCGCGTCGACGTAGACGTGGCAGTTGCCCACGCCGGTCTCGATCACCGGCACCGTCGACTCCTCCACGACGGCGCGGATCAGGCCCGCACCGCCGCGCGGGATGAGCACGTCGACGTGCCCGCGCGCCCGCATCAGCGCCTTGACGGTGTCGTGGGAGTCGGCTGGCACCAGCTGGGCCACGTCGGCGTCGAGGCCGGTCGAGGCGGCGGCCTCACGCAGGACCGCGACGATGGCCGCGTTGCTGGCGGCGGCGCTGGAGGACCCGCGCAGCAGGACGGCGTTGCCGGACTTCAGGCAGATGCCGGCCGCGTCGGCGGTGACGTTGGGACGAGCCTCGTAGATCATGCCGACCACGCCGAAGGGCACCCGCACCTGGCGCAGCTCCAGCCCGTTGGCCAGCGTGCTGCCGCGGACCACCTCGCCCACCGGGTCGGGCAGCGCGGCGACGTCACGCAGCCCCTGCGCCATCCCCTCGAGCCGCTCGGGAGTCAGCCGGAGCCGGTCGACGATGCCCGCCGGCGTACCGCCTGACTCGGCGCGGGCGACGTCCTCGGCGTTGGCGGCCAGCACCGGCTCGGCGCGCTCGAGGAGCGCCTCGGCCATCGCCAGCAGTGCCGCGTCCTTCTGCGCCCTGGTCGCCAGGCCCAACCCCAGCGAGGCCTCCCGGGCCCGCTGCGCCAGCTCGATCACGTCCTGCTGGGTCGTCATGGGCCCGAGCCTAGGGCGCGTGGGACGTCATGCGGACGGGACGTCCATCCCTGCGGGACGCGTGACGTCCTAAGAGAGCACTCAGCGGTGCGCCCTCAACCGATCCGGATGCTCCGGAGGTTGATGACGCACCGCTGGTGTCACGGGCTTCGACTCAGGTCTCGACACGCGGGTCACGGCTTCGCAAGCTCAGCCGTGCCGCTCGCTCGACCACCATCATCGGGTCGGCTTCGCCGCCCCGATCAGCCCTTGCGCTTCTCGATCTGCTCGGTGGCGGCGGGCAGCACCGAGTGCAGGTCGCCGACGACGCCGAAGTCGACGAGTTCGAAGATCGGCGCCTCCTCGTCCTTGTTGACCGCGACGATGGTCTTCGAGGTCTGCATGCCGGCACGGTGCTGGATCGCACCGGAGATGCCGTTGGCGACGTAGAGCTGCGGCGAGACCACCTTGCCCGTCTGGCCGACCTGGAAGGAGTGCGGCTTCCAGCCGGAGTCGACGGCGGCGCGCGAGGCGCCCACGGCGGCACCGAGCGCGTCGGCCAGGCCCTCGATCGGGTCGAAGTTGCCGCCGGTGCCACGACCGCCGGAGACGACGATGGCGGCCTCGGTCAGCTCGGGGCGACCGGTGGACTTGCGCGGCTGGGCAGCCACGATCTGGGCCTTCTTGGCCGAGTCGGAGATGGTCGCGGTGAACGCCTCGACCTCACCGGCTCCGGCGGTCTCCTCCGGGGCGGCGGAGTTGGGCTTGACCGTGATGATCGGGGTGCCCTTGGTGACCTTGGACTTCACGGTGTAGTTGCCGGCGAAGACCGACTGCGTGGTCACGCCGCCGTCCTCGATGTCCACGGCGTCGGTGATGATCCCCGAGCCGGTCTTGATCGCCAGGCGACCGGCGATCTCCTTGCCCTCGTAGCCGGAGACCAGCAGCACGGCGGCAGGGGAGGTCTTCTCCACCAGCTGCTGCAGCGCCTCGGCCTTCGGGGCCACCAGGTAGCCCTTGATCTCGGCGTCGTCGACGACGTAGATCTTCTCGGCACCGAAGGCCTTGAGCTTGTCGGTCACCGCGGAGTCGTTGCCACCGAAGTAGACCGCGGAGGGGGTGCCGAGCTTCTTGGCCAGGGCCAGGAGCTCGAGCGTGGGCTTGCGGACAGCGCCGTCGACCGCGTCGACGACGACCAGGACCTCAGACATGTGTGTGTTCCTCTCCTATCCGAGCCCGGCTCAGATGAACTTCTTCGACGCGAGGAACTCGGTCAGCGCGGTGGCGCCGGAGCCGTCCTCGTCGGTCACGATCTCGCCGGCGGTGCGCGGCGGGCGGGCAGCGGTCTCCTCGACGGCGCTCCACGAGGCGTTCAGGCCCACGAGCTCGGCGTCGACGCCGAGGTCGGAGAGGCTCCAGGTCTCCAGCGGCTTCTTCTTCGCCGCCATGATGCCCTTGAACGACGGGTAGCGCGCCTCACCGGTCTGGTCGGTGACCGACATGACCAGCGGCATGGTGGCGCCGATGACCTCGGTGGCGGTGTCGCCATCACGCTTGATGCGGACCTGGTCGCCCTGGGTCTCGATGACCGAGGCGAAGGTGACCTGCGGGAGGTCGAGGCGCTCGGCGAGCATCGCCGGGACGACCGAGCCGGAGGCGTCGGTCGAGGCCATGCCGCACATCACGAGATCGGGCACGCCGATCTTCTTGATGGCCTCCGCCAGCACCAGCGAGGTGCCGAGGTAGTCGGAGCCGGCGATGGCCTCGTCGGAGACCAGGATGCCCTTGTCGGCACCCATCTGCAGGGCCTTGCGGACGGCGTCGACGGCCTTCTCCGGGCCGATGCAGAGCGCGGTGACCTCGGTGTCGTCACCGGCCTTCTCCTTCAGCTGGAGCGCCTGCTCGACGGCGTACTCGTCGAGCTCCGACAGCAGCCCGTCGACGCCCACGCGGTCGACGGTGTTGTCCGACTCGAACTGCCGGTCGGCAGTGGCGTCGGGCACGTACTTCACACAGACAACAATGTTCATGGTGGTGACGGCCCCTCAGGGCCCCTCCTGTGCACTCGGGATCGATCGCGAGGCTACCCTCGCGTCAACGTGGATGTAACACGCGTTTACGGTTGCTTTTCTCACACGGCCGGCTCAGGCGCCGGGGCGGACCACCCGCTCGAGAAGTCGCCCGAGCACGAGGTAGACCACCGCCCCCAGGCCCCAGTTGACCAGGGCGTTCTTGGTCTCCGCGGACTCCCCGGTGAACTCGCGGATGCCGTTCTCCCGGGAGAAGACCCCCAGGTCGACGGTGTCGGCGGCGGACAGCACGAAGCTGACCAGGCCGTTGTCCTCGTTGGCGTCGATGGCCACGAGCAGGGCGCCGACCGCCAGGACGAGCGCAGCCAGGACGCACACGGTCCACAGCAGCTGCGCGACGCGCGTGCGCCACGAGCGGCCCGAGAGCCTGTCCTTGATGCCCATGCGCGTCCTCACCTGCTCGCGAAGGTGGCCTTGCCCGGCCCGTTCTCGAGGAAGGATGTCATGCCGGTGGTGCGGTCCTCGGTGGCGAACACGGAGGCGAACTGCATCCGCTCGATCTCCAGACCGGTCTCCAGGTCGGTGCCCAGCCCCCGGTCGATGCACTCCTTGGCCGCCCGCAGCGCCAGCCCGGCCGCCGTGCGGAACTGCCCGGCCCAGGCCAGCGCCTCGCGGTAGACGTCCTCGTCGGGGACGACCCGGTCGACCAGGCCGATGGCCAGCGCCTCGTCGGCCTTGACGAACCGTCCGCTGAAGATGAGGTCCTTCGCCTTCGACGGGCCTACCAGCCGGGCCAGCCGCTGGGTGCCGCCGGCGCCCGGGATGATGCCGAGCAGGGTCTCGGGCTGCCCCATGACCGTCCGCTCCCCCGCGATCCGCAGGTCGGCGGCCAGTGCCAGCTCGCAGCCGCCGCCGAGTGCGTAGCCGTTGACCGCCGCCACGACCGGCTTGGGGATGCGGGCGATCGCCGTCACCGCGGACTGCAGCGGGCCGGAGCGGGCGACCATGTCCTGGTAGGACATGTCGGCCATCTCCTTGACGTCGTTGCCCGCCGCGAAGACCCGCTCTCCGCCGTACAGCACGACGGCGCGGACGTCGTCGCGCTCGGTCGCCTCGGCGGCGGCGGCGCGCAGCTCCTCCTGGACCGCGATGCTGATCGCGTTCATCTTCGGACGGTCGAGCCGGATCGTCCCGACACCGTCGGCGACCTCCAGCCGGACGAACTCACCCATCGACTTCTCCCTCTCCTCGACCAGCCCCGGCACCGCCGGGCGGCGACGGGATGTGGCGACGGCTACGTCTGCGCCGAGCATCGTGCCACCCCTGACACAATCCTCCGCATGGTGCCGGTGACGTGGACGCATCTCGGGCAGACCGCCAGGGTCTGGCCCGGGCGCAACTGGCCGCTCGGCGCGACGTGGACGCCGGAGCGGACCAACTTCGCCGTCTACGCGCCGGCCGCCACCGAGGTGACGCTGTGCCTGTTCACCGACGCCCCCGACGGCGGCGAGGAGGAGCACCGCTTCGTCCTCACCGAGCAGAGCCTCGGCATCTGGCACGGCGCCCTGCCCGACGTCGAGCCCGGCACCCGCTACGGCTACCGCGTCGACGGCCCCTGGGATCCCTCCTCCGGCCACCGCTTCAACCCGTACAAGCTGCTCCTGGACCCCTATGCGATGGCGGTCAGCGGCGAGTACACCCCCGAGCCGGCCACCTTCGGCTACGTCTTCGGCAGCCCCGAGGAGCAGTCCACCGAGGACTCCGCCCCCTTCGTGCCGCGCAGCGTCGTGGTCGACCCGGCGTCCGGGGACTTCGACTGGGAGGGCGACCAGCCGATGCGACGCCGCTGGCGCGACACGGTCGTCTACGAGTGCCACGTCAAGGGCATGACCCAGCTGCACGACCGCGTCCCCGAGCACCTGCGCGGCACGTACGCCGGCCTCGGCTCCCCCGCGGTCACCGACTACCTGCGTGACCTCGGTGTCACCGCGGTCGAGCTGCTCCCGGTCCACCAGTTCGTCTCCGAGCCGGGCCTCACCCAGCGCGGCACCAGCAACTACTGGGGCTACAACTCCATCGGCTACTTCGCCCCGCACGCGGCGTACTCCTCCTCCGGCGACCGCGGCCAGCAGGTCCGTGAGTTCAAGGAGATGGTCAAGGCGCTGCACCGCGCCGGACTCGAGGTGATCCTCGACGTGGTCTACAACCACACCGCGGAGGCCGGCCCGCTGGGCCCGACGCTCTCCTTCCGCGGGCTCGACGACCGCGGCTTCTACAAGCGCGTCATCCCCGAGCCCGACCCCAAGACCGGCGCAGTGGAGTTCGACGACGCCTACTGGGACGTCACCGGCTGCGGCAACACCGTCGACTCCAACCACCCGCTGGCGCTGCGGCTCATCCTCGACTCGCTGCGCTACTGGGTCACCGAGATGCACGTCGACGGGTTCCGCTTCGACCTGATGTCGGCGCTGACCCGCACCGGCTACGACATCGACATGAACTCCGACCTGCTGGTCGCCATCGGCCAGGACCCCATCCTGCGGCACGTGAAGCTCATCGCCGAGCCGTGGGACGCCTCGATGGACGGCTACCTCGTCGGAGGCATGCCGCCGCCGTGGGTGGAGTGGAACGACCAGTACCGCGACGAGATCCGCGACTTCTGGCGCAACCACACCTCGGGGCCCCGCACCGTCGCCACCCGCCTCGCAGGCTCCTCGGACCTCTACGCCGACGACGGGCGCTCGGCCTACAACTCCATCAACTTCGTCACCGCGCACGACGGCTTCACCCTGCGCGATCTGGTGACCTACGAGCACAAGCACAACGAGGCCAACGGCGAGGACAACCGCGACGGCACCGACAACAACCGCTCGTGGAACCACGGGGTGGAGGGCGAGACCGACGACCCGGCCCTCGTCGCCGTACGCCGTCGTCAGGCGGCCAACATGATGGCGACCCTGTGCCTGTCCAACGGCGTGCCGATGATCACCGCGGGCGACGAGCGCGGGCGTACCCAGCGCGGCAACAACAACGCCTACTGCCAGGACAACGAGACCTCCTGGGTCGACTGGTCCGCCGAGGACGCCTGGCTCGACGTCTACGAGGTCACGAAGACCGCGCTGCGACTGCGCCGCGACCACCCGGCGCTGCGCCAGCGGCACTGGTTCGAGGGGCGCCCCACGATCAAGGGCGGTCCGAAGGACCTGGCCTGGCTGCACCCCTCGGGGCGCGAGATGCGCGAGGAGGACTGGTACGACCACGACCTGCGCACGATCGGCATGTTCGTGTCCGGCGCGCCCTTGCGAGCCCCCGGCCCGCGCGGCGAGCAACAGGTCGACCGCTCGTTCATGCTGTGGTTCAACAGTGGCTGGCTGCCCCAGAGCGTGCACCTGCCGGAGAACGACTGGGTGCAGCGCGGTGAGGTCGTGCTGTCGACCGACGTCAAGCTCGACGAGGGCGCCCGGGTCGAGGCCGGGGACCGGATCTCGATCGGGCGCCGCTCGGTCGTGGTGCTGCGCGAGCTCGTCGACTAGCCCGTCGGCAGGGCCACCACACCGAGCTCGGCGTCGGAGGCGAGCAGCTCGTGCCGCGGCACGACCCTGACGGTGTAGCCGAAGGGGCCGGCCGCGTCGAGGGCGATGTCGCCGTCGAAGCGGTGCCGCCCGCCCTCGTAGCTCTCGGCCAGGGTGAGCAGGGAGGTCCGGGCGTCGAGGAGCTCGTCCTCGGCGGTGGCGCGGCCGTGGACCAGCTGCACCTCGACGTCCTCGGGTGACAGCGAGCCGAGCGCGACGAAGGCGCGGGTCGACATCAGCGCGCCGACCTCCGGTGAGTCACCCACCCCGCTGGACTCGACGTGCTCGACACGGACGCCGGGCCAGGCCTCGAGCACCCGCTTCTTCCACGCGGCCAGGTCGACCGCGCCCGCGTAGTCGCTGTTGAGCGCGCGGGCGGTCGCGGCGGCGGGTGCGTAGAGCTGGCGGACGTAGTCGCGCACCATCCGGGTCGCGAGCACCTTGGGGCCCAGCGACTTCAGCGTGTGGCGGACCATCTCCAGCCAGCGGGTCGGGACCCCGGAGGCGTCGACGTCGTAGAACCGCGGGGCGACCTCGTTCTCGATGAGGTCGTAGAGCGCGGCGGCCTCGAGGTCGTCACGTCGATCGACGTCCTCCACCCC
>NZ_LUPI01000081.1:0-6319 GCF_001627265.1 Nocardioides sp. REDSEA-S30_B4
CCCAGGACCTGCTCTACGCGCAGTTCCGCACCGAGATCGCGTCGGCCACCGCGCCGGTCGGACCGGTCGTGCCGGTCGGCGATCCGGTCGCACTGGTCCGCATCCCCGCGCTCGACCTCGAGGAGGTCGTCGTCGAGGGCACCGCCTCCGGCGACCTGCGCGTCGGCCCCGGGCACCAGCGCAACACCGTCCTCCCCGGCCAGGACGGCACCTCGGTCCTGATGGGCCGGGCAGCGATGTACGGCCGGCCCTTCGCCGACCTCACCGACCTCACGCCCGGCGACACCATCGAGGTCGTCGTCGCCCAGGGCACCCGCACCTTCCGGGTGCTCGGGGTCCGGCGCACCGGCGACCCCCTGCCGCAGCCGCGGGAGGCGGGCGTGGCCCGGCTCGTCCTGGCCACCGCCGAAGGCCAGGGCCGGCTTGCCGGGCTCACCCCAGGAGAGGCGGTGTACGTCGACGCCGAGGCCGACGACGCGTTCCCCGCACCGCCGGGGCGACCGGCGGCGATCCCGGAGAGCGAGCAGCTGATGGCCTCCGAGGTCACGGTGCTGCCGCTCCTCGCGACCTGCCTGGCCGCGCTGGTGCTGGCCACGCTGCTGATCGTCTCGGCACGCCAGCGCTGGTCCGCGGTGCTCGTCTGGGTGCTCGCCAGCCCTGTGGTCATCGCCCTGGCCTGGGTCACCACCGACGTGCTCGTCCGACTTCTCCCCAACGTGATGTGACCGGCTCGTGAACCGATCCGCAACGTCCATGCAAGCACCTGACCGGGCGCCTTCCGGCGTCTGACGATCCATCCGCGTCGAGGGTCACCCGGACCCGCGCCGCGAGCTCCACCCCCACCAAGAGAGAGCGAAACCATGAAGGCAAGCAAGACCCTCAGCGGCTCCGTCCTCGGGGTCGTCGCGGCGGTGGCCGCATCGACCCTCGCGCTCGGCGTCCCCTCCGCCTCGGCGGCCCAGGAGGCCTACGACCCGACCTTCACCCCGGTCGCGGCCGACCTGATCGGTGTCGGCTCGGACACCACCGAGATCTCCATGCACTACGTCGCCGAGGGCTTCGACGGCCACCCCGGCTTCAACGACGGCGACACCGGCTTCCGCATCGCCTCCTTCCAGGCCGGCGGCGGCGGTCAGCTGACGTTCCCCCAGGGCACCACCATCGACCGCCCCAACGGCTCGGGTGCCGGCAAGAGCCGCCTGTACGGCGACAACAACGTGGCCGAGATCGACTTCGCTCGGTCCTCCTCGGCGCTGAACACCAACGAGGTCAACGCCGGCCTGCAGGCCTTCCCGTTCGCCGTGGACGGCCTGAAGCTCGCCGTCTCGAACACCGTGCCGTCCAACGCCCCGGCCACCATCTCGGCCGCGGACCTGGTCAAGATCTACGACGGCACCGTCACCAACTGGAGTGAGCTCGGCGGCAGCCCCGGTGTCATCAAGCCGCTGATCCCGCAGGCCGGCTCGGGCACCCGCTCGTTCTTCGTCGCTCAGCTCAAGACCGCCAACAACGGCGTCGACGTGGCGCTGGCCGGCTCGGTCACCGAGGTCCAGGAGCACGACCCTGCCCCGATCCAGGGCGACGCCAACGCGGTCGCGCCGTTCTCCACCGGTCGCGCCAAGGCCGCCGGCAGCGCCATCAAGCTGACCGCGGGCTTCGCGGCCAACCGCGCGCTCTACAACGTGGTCCGCGGCACCGACCTGTCCCGTGCCGACATCCAGGCGGTCTTCGGCCCCGACGGCTTCCTCTGCTCCGATGCCGCCGCCCCGCTCATCGAGGGCTCGGGCTTCCTGCAGCTGGCCCGTGAGGCCAACCAGGGGGCCTGCGGCGTCGCGACCCAGGCCGCGACCAGCAACTTCACGACCAACGAGGTCGCCGAGACCACCACCGACCTGGCCGCCACCAGCCCGTCGGCCGGCAAGGTCACCCTGACCGCCACCCTCGGCTCGACGAGCGGCGTGCCGTCGGGCACCGTCACCTTCACCGAGGGCGAGGACGTCGTCGCCGAGGACGTCGCGATCGTCGCCGGCCAGGCCAAGGTCACCCTCTCGGCGGTCGAGGCCGGCTCGCACACCTACACGGCCACGCTGAACCCGGGTGAGGGCTTCCTCGCCTCCAGCGACGACGCCACCGTCGTCGTGTCCGACGAGGTGGTCATCAAGGCCAAGGCCAAGACCGTCAAGAAGGGCAAGAACGCCAAGGTCAAGGTCACCATCGCCGGCGCCGAGGGCGAGGTCTCGCTGCTCAAGGGCAAGAAGGAGATCGACTCCTCGATGCTGAAGAACGGCAAGGCCACGCTGGTCGCGAAGAAGGTCAAGAAGACCACGAAGTACACCGTGGCCTTCGGTGACCAGACCACGAAGGTCACCGTCAAGGTCAAGAAGAAGTAGCACCCAGTAGCACCCGGCAGCACCCAGCTTCACCGGTGCGGGTGGTCGCTCCCGGGCGACCACTCGCACCACCCCCGCACCAATCAGGAACGAGAGCGCCCCCATGACCAGCCCCACGAGCAGCACCGACGCCACGGCCGTCATCCCCGCCGTACCCGACGACGCGCTCCCGCGGGCTCCGTTCGACCAGCGTCAGGTCGACCAGCGTCCGATCGACCAGCGGCTCGCGGAGCTCGACGCCCGGGAGATCACCGCGTGGTTCGGGGACCGCAAGGTGCTGGACCGGGTCTCGCTGACGATGCCGGCCGGTGCGATCACCGCGCTCATCGGACCGTCCGGGTGCGGCAAGTCGACGTTCCTGCGCATCCTCAACCGGATGCACGAGCTGGTGCCGTCCGCGCAGCTGGCCGGTGAGGTGTGGCTGGACGGCGAGGACATCTACCACCCGGACAAGAAGCTCATCGAGGCGCGTCGCGCGATCGGGATGGTGTTCCAGAAGCCCAACCCGTTCCCCGCGATGTCGATCCGGGAGAACGTGCTGGCCGGCCTCAAGCTGACCGGCACCAAGGCGTCGCGCTCCGAGCGCGACGACCTCGTGGAGTCCTGCCTGACGAAGGGCGGCCTCTGGAACGAGGTGAAGGACCGCCTCGACGCCCCGGGTGGCGGCCTGTCGGGCGGTCAGCAACAGCGGCTGTGCATCGCCCGGTCGCTGGCGGTGAAGCCGCGCGTGCTGCTGATGGACGAGCCCTGCTCGGCGCTGGACCCGACCTCGACCCGCGTCATCGAGGAGACGATGGTTGACCTGGCCCGCGAGGTCACCATCGTGATCGTCACCCACAACATGCAGCAGGCGGCGCGCGTCTCCTCGCAGTGCGCGTTCTTCCTCGCCGCGCACGGCACGCCCGGCGTGATCGTGGAGCACGGCGACACCCGGGCGATGTTCGAGAACCCGCAGGACGAGCGTACCAGCGACTACGTCCACGGCCGGTTCGGCTGATCCGGCCGGCGTACCCCACACTCTCCTCGTGATCTCCGGCCCGCGCGCGATCCTGCTGTTCGCGACGCTCCTGGTGCTCGCGACCGCCGCCGCGTTCGGCCTGTCGCGGCTCTACGCGACGCCGCGCACGCTCGACCTCACCCCGCCGCCGGAGTACGTCGCCGCGCCGGTGCCCGTGACCGCCGACCTGCCCGCCGCGACCCCGGTGTCCGGTCAGCTGGTCGACCAGGACTGGCTGGAGCGGACCGCCCGGCGTACCGGCATCCCGCAGCCCGCGCTCCGGGCGTACGCCGACGCCCAGATCTCGCGGGTCGGCGGCTGCGACCTCGGGTGGACGACCCTGGCCGGCATCGGTTGGGTGGAGTCCCACCACGGCACCATCGACGGCCGCTCGCTGACCGTCGACGGTCGCTCGGAGCCGCCGATCATCGGGGTGGCGCTCGACGGCGTGGGACCGGTCGCGGCGATCCGCTCGACCCCGGAGTCGGCCCAGTGGCACGGCGACCCGGTCTGGGAGCACGCCGTGGGCCCGATGCAGTTCCTGCGCTCCTCGTGGGAGCCGTGGGCTGCCGACGGCGACGGGGACGGCGTGATGGACCCGCACGACCTCGATGACGCTGCGGCGACCGCCGCGCGCTACCTGTGCGCCTCGGGCCAGGACCTCGACTCCGGCTCCACCTGGGCCTCGGCGATCCACAGCTACAACCACGCGCAGGAGTACGTCGACGCCGTGCACGCCGCCGCCACCGCCTACGCCCAGCGGGCCGCCCGCTAACCTCGCTGGCGTGCTGCTCACCCTCGACACCGCGACCCCGCTCGTCACCGTCGCCCTGCACGACGGCTCCGACGTCGTCGCCGAGCACGTCGCCGAGCGGGCGATGAAGCACGGGGAGCAGCTCGCCCCCCTCATCGAGCGCTGCCTGCTCGACGTCGGCGCGGTCCGCCAGGACCTCACCGCCATCGGCGTGGGCGTCGGCCCGGGACCGTTCACCGGCCTGCGCGTCGGCCTGGTCACGGCCCGCACCCTCGCGTTCGTGCTGGAGATCCCCGTCTACGGCGTGTGCTCGCTCGACGTGCTCGCGATCGAGGCCGTCGACACCGGCGCGGTGACCTCCGACTTCGTCGTGGCGACCGATGCGCGGCGCAAGGAGGTCTACCTCGCGACGTACGACGCCGGCGGCGCTCGCCTCGACGGCCCCGCCGTCCTCAAGCCCGCCGACGCCGCCACTGCCTCGCCGGTCGTGGGGGAGGGGGCCGCGCTCTACCCCGACGCGTTCCCGACCGCCGCCGGCCCGACCCGGCCGTCCGCCGGCTGGCTGGCACGCGTGATCACCGAGGAGTGCGCCGAGCTCCTCGACCCCGAGCCGCTCTACCTGCGCCGCCCCGACGCCGTCGAGCCGAGCGCCCGCAAGCAGGTCTCGTGACCCTCGTGGTCCGCCCCGCCGCCGAGGCGGACCTCGACGCCGTCGTCGCTTCCGAGGCCGACAACCTCGGTGCCGACGCCTGGCCGCCCGCCCTCGTCGCGCCCGGGGTGCGCGGCGAGGTGCCGCACGCGCACTACCTCGTCGCCGAGCTCGCCGGTGCGGTCGTCGGGCACGCGGTGGTCTCCGTCGTGGTCGACGTCGCCGAGCTCCAACGCATCGCGGTCTCCACCTCCGCCCGCCGCTGCGGCGTCGCCTCCGCCCTGCTCGAGGAGTGCGTCGCGCTCGCCCGCTCCGGCCGCGCGGACCGGATGCTGCTCGAGGTCCGCGAGGACAACGCCTCCGCCCTCGCCTTCTACGCCGCCCGCGGGTTCACCGAGGTCGACCGGCGCCCGCGCTACTACCGCGACGGCACCACCGCCGTCGTCATGCGCCTGGGCCTCGGCCCCCGCTGCTCGTTCGCTGGTTGAGGTGCGAGGCGCGCCAGCGCTGTCCCATCGCCGGTCGAGGAGGCGCGCCAGCGCCGTCTCGAGACCCCGTACGCCGATAGGCAACCTGCTCCACGGGGCGACTGGAGGGTTCCTCGTGAACCCCTTTCACGGCACGCCCTCCGGTCCCCTCGGACTCGGTGGTCGGGGTGGGTGGGCGCCCGGACGTTCGCGCTGCAGCAGGTCCTGTATTTCTCGAAGCCGTGCTCGCGGTTGGCTTCGATTCCGGTACCTGGCTGCGCGCCGCTCACCCCTTGCGGCAGCTCGAGGTGCTCGCTCGGGTTGCGGCTGGATCGTCCTCCACAGATTGGATCCGGGGCCCGCATCCAGGGTTCCTTTCGAACTGGTGTTCTAGTAGTATCTGGCCATGGCACTCGGGCACCAGGACCACTCGGCACAGGACTCTCCTCCTGTCCCGACCGGTGACCTGCTGACCGCCATCCGCGACCTCGACAAGGCCGCTGACCAGGCCGACCGCGACCGGTTCATCGCGATCGGCGAGTGGGCCGACCGCCACACCACCGGCGCTCTGATGCCCGACCTGTACGGCACGTTCGGGCTGCCCGACGACGACGCGCACACCGAAGCGGAGAACGCGTGGGTGGCCCGGTTCGGGATGCCAGGGGCCGACACCATGCTCGAGCTCGCCGGACCCGGCGCACCTGAGGTGTCGGAGTTCGCCGTCATCGAGTTCGCCGCCGCCCTGGGCAGGTCGACCGACTCCGGGCGGATGCTGCTCTCCGATGCCGTCGAAGCCCGCTACCGGCTGCCCAAGATCTGGCAGCGCCTGCTGGACGGTCAGGTGCAGGTGTGGCGGGTCCGCCGCGTCACCGACCTCACCCGCGCCCTCACTCAGGAGGCCGCGGCGTTCGTCGACGCCCACCTCGCCCACCTCATCCACACCGCCTCCTTCACCACCGTGAAGCGGCTCGTCGCCGAAGCAGCCGCACGCTTCGACCCCGAGGCGACCGAGATGGAAGAGGCCGACACCGCCGCCACCCTCCACGTCACCCTCGACCTCTC
>NZ_LUPI01000082.1:0-32326 GCF_001627265.1 Nocardioides sp. REDSEA-S30_B4
ACCCCGCCTCGGCGACGGCCGCGCCCTCCTCCTCGGCGAGCTCACCGATCGCGAGGGCCGCCTGCGCGACCTCCACCTCAAGGGCTCGGGCAGGACCCCGTGGTCGCGCGGTGGCGACGGCTTGGCGGTGGTGGGCCCGATGCTCCGCGAGCACCTCGTCTCGGCGGCGATGCACGCGCTCGGCGTCCCCACGACCCGCTCGCTCGGTGTCGTCGCCACCGGCCGCGCCGTCCAGCGCGAGCAGCCGCTCCCCGGTGCGGTGCTGGCCCGGGTCGCGTCGAGCCACCTGCGCGTCGGCACCCTGCAGTACGCCGTGGCGCTGGACCACCAGCAGCCCGGCGCCGGCCTGGTGCGCCGCGTCGTCGAGCACGCCGCGACCCGCCACCACCCGCACGTCCTGGACGCCGACGTCCCGGCGCTGGCGCTGCTCGAGGAGGTCACCCGCGTGCAGGCCGAGCTGGTCGCCTCGTGGATGTCGGTCGGCTTCGTGCACGGGGTGATGAACACCGACAACGTCACGCTCTCGGGCGAGACCATCGACTACGGCCCCTGCGCCTTCCTCGACGGGTTCGACCAGGCCGCGGTCTTCAGCTCGATCGACACCGGCGGCCGCTACGCCTTCGGCCAGCAGCCGGCGATCACCCAGTGGAACCTCGCCCGGATGGCCGAGACCCTCCTGCCGCTCGTCGTCGAGCAGGCCGGCCTCGACCAGGAGGGGGCGGTCGAGCGGTGCGTGGCCGTGCTCGAGACGTTCCCGACGCTCTACGGCGAGGCGTACGCGGCCCGGCTGGCCGCCAAGCTGGGCCTGCCGACCGGCCTGGACCCCGAGGTCCGCACCGCGCTGGTCGGCGACCTGCTGACGCTGATGCAGGCCGCCCGGGTCGACCACACCGGGTTCTTCCGCGACCTGGCCCGCGAGCTGCGGGGCACCGGCGGCGAGCAGGGGACCCCCGCCCGCGACCTGGTCCTCGACCTGCCGGCCTACGACGACTGGGCGACCCGCTGGCGCGCCCTCGGGCCGGACCCCGACGCCATGGACGCCGTCAACCCGGCGTACGTCCCCCGCAACCACCTGCTCCAGGCCGCGCTCGACGCCGCCGACGCCGGCGACCTCGCGCCGTTCGAGCGGATGCTCGAGGTGGTCACCCGCCCCTTCGTCGAGCGCCCCGAGTGGGCGACCTACGCGCTTCCCGACCCGGCCGGCGGGCCGTTCGTGACCTACTGCGGGACCTGAACGGGGTTACTCCGCACGAGATCTCACCCTCAGCTCGAGGTCAGGGTGAGATCTCGTCCGGACTACCCCGCCCGCACCCCAACGCCCCCAGCGTCATCGAGGCGAGCACCTGGCGCATCTCGGCGTCGGGCAGCAGGCCGGAGTGGGGCGTGGAATTGATGAGCCCGAAGGCGGCGTGCGCCATCGCGCGGGCGGCGTCGAGGGAGAGGTCGGGGTGGAGGGCGCGGAGCTGGTCGGCCCACACGTCGACGTACGCGCGCTGGGTGGCTCGCACCTCCTCGCGCGCCTGATCGGGGAGCGAGGACCAGTCGCGGTCCTGGACGACGATGAGCGGCCGGTGCTCGAGGGCGAACCCGACGTGGTGGTCGACCAGCGCCGCGAGCGCCGCCGCGGGCGAGTCCGCCGCGCCGACGCACGCCCGGCCGCCGTCGAGAAGCCACCGGCTGATCGAGACCAGCATCTCCGCGAGCACCGCGTCCTTGGACGCGAAGTGCTTGTAGAGCGCCGGGCCGGAGATGCCGCAGGCCGCGCCGAGGTCGGCGACCGAGACGCCGTGGAACCCGCGCGCGGCGAACAGCTCGGCGGCGGTGCCGAGGATCTGCTCGCGGCGCGTGGTCACCCCGGCAGGTTAGCGGCCGCTAACTCCTCGCCGTCAGTGTCGGTGGCGTCCTCGGCCCGCGCCTGCACCTGTCGGGCGAAGGGCCGGCCCGGCAGCGAGACCACCTCGTCGAGGTCGGCTGGCTGGACCCGGTGCGCCGGCCGGGTGCCGAGGTACTGTCCTGCTCGACCGTGCACGGCTTCGGCACGCTGCACCTCGACGGGCCGCTGCGCAACGTGCCGGGCGCGTCCCGCTGTGGGTCGAACCCGTGCGTGGCTCACCACCCGTCGCGGATGATGGGGGCATGGCGGGGGACACCAGGCGCTCGCGGCGCGCTGCCGCGACCTTCGCACGGCGCGTTCGCCGACGGCCGCGACGACGTCACCGCCACCGAGGACCCCCGTGACACCGCGCCTGCCTCCACGCCGGGTGCGCTGCCCGTCGACCCGCCACCCACCACGGCCGACCCGACCCCCAGCGCCCCCAGCCCGTCAGCGCCGGCGCGCACCTGCCGGCCCCGCACCGCGCCGGTCGACCCCGACGCGGACGCCTCGGCGCTCTGCCTCGCCGAGACCCTCGACCGCTGGCTGGCCGACGGCGTCACCGCGGTCGGCCAGCAGGTCAACATCTCCAGCGACTCCTGGGACGAGCCCCTGTGGCGGCTGGAGCCGCAGCGTCCCGCGGTCGTCGGGTTCGACCTCGACGAGCTGGTCGCCGCGGCCCGCCGCGGCACCGACTGGACCGAGGACCTCGCGCTGATGGCCGCCGACGGCGTGGTCCTCACCGCCTCCTGGCACGCCCCCAACCCGTTCAGCGGCGGCGACTCCTTCGACCGCACCGGAGCGGACCGGCTCGAGGCGCTGCTGGAGGAGGACAGCGCCCCGGCCCGGCGCTTCGAGGCGGAGTGGGCCGCGGTGCTCGACCTCCTGGCCCGTCTCCAGGAGCAGGGGGCCGCGGTCCTGGTGCGGCCGCTGCACGAGGCCGGCGGCAGCTGGTTCTGGTGGGGCCGTCCCGACCCGAGCACCTACCGCGCGCTCTTCGCCGACCTCCAGCAGCAGGCGGCCGACGCCGGGGTCCACAACCTGCTGTGGTCCTACGGTGCCGCCGTCCGCACCTGGGAGGGTGTCGACGAGCCGCTCTCCCTGCTGCCCGACCGCGTGGACCTGGTCGGCCTGGACACCTACGACTGCGAGACCCCGCCCCCCGACTGCGGCGGCCGCGACGCCGACGACCTGGCCCGCGACGAGGTCGACCTGACCGGGTACGCCGAGCTGGTCGCCGCCGCGCCCCGCGCCGCGCTGACCGAGGTCGGGCCCGCCCACTCGCCCGACGGCACGTGGGACCCGTCGGTCATCACCCGGACGCTGGCCCGCGAGGGGCTCCCCGCTGCCTACGCGCTGCTGTGGTTCGACGACTCCTTCGGCCGCAAGCAGGTCTCCTCCCTCAAGGGCGGGAAGGCCTGGCTCGAGTCCTGTCCCGACGCACTGTGCCCGGTGGGCGCCGCGGGCTGAGGCCGAGCCGTCCCCGCCGGGCGGTGGCGCCGCAGGTTAACGATCGCTAACCTGCTGGGGTGAGCACCCACATGCGCGACCTCGTCGACGAGCTGCGCCAGCGCCTCGCGACGGTGCGGCAGGGCGGCAGCGAGGCCGCGAGGAAGAAGCACACCGACCGCGGGAAGCTGCTCGCGCGCGACCGGGTCGACCGGTTGCTCGACCCGGGCAGCCCGTTCCTGGAGCTGAGCCCGCTGGCGGCGTACGGGATGTACGGCGCGCCGGGGGAGACGCCGGTGCCCAGCGCCGGGGTCGTCGGAGGCATCGGTCGCATCCACGGTCGCGAGTGCGTCGTCGTGGCGAACGACGCCACCGTCAAGGGCGGCACCTACTACCCCATGACGGTCAAGAAGCACCTGCGCGCACAGACGATCGCGGCCGAGAACAACCTGCCGTGCATCTACCTCGTCGACTCCGGCGGCGCGTTCCTGCCGATGCAGGACGAGGTGTTCCCCGACCGCGAGCACTTCGGCCGGATCTTCTTCAACCAGGCCACCATGAGCGCCCGCGGCATCCCGCAGATCGCCTCGGTGATGGGCTCGTGCACCGCCGGAGGCGCCTACGTCCCGGCGATGTCCGACGAGACCGTCATCGTCAAGGAGCAGGGCACGATCTTCCTCGGCGGCCCGCCGCTGGTGAAGGCCGCGACCGGTGAGGTCGTCACTGCCGAGGAGCTCGGCGGCGGCGAGGTCCACGCGCGCCGCTCCGGCGTGGTCGACCACCTCGCCGAGGACGACGCCCACGCGCTGGCGATCGTGCGCGGCATCGTCGACACCTTCTCCCGACCGGTCTCGACGAGCTCGACCGACAGGGGCCCCTGGCAGGTCCGCGAGCCGGAGGAGCCGCTGGAGGACCCCGAGTCGATCTACGACGTGGTCCCCGCCGACGTCCGCACCCCCTACGACGTGCGCGACGTCATCCGCCGCATCGTCGACGGCTCGCGGCTGCAGGAGTTCAAGGCGTTGTACGGCGAGACGCTGGTCTGCGGGTTCGCGCACGTCTGGGGCCACCCCGTCGGCATCATCGCCAACAACGGCATCCTCTTCAGCGAGTCCGCGCTCAAGGGCGCGCACTTCATCGAGCTGTGCAACCAGCGCGGCATCCCGCTGGTCTTCCTGCAGAACATCTCCGGCTTCATGGTCGGCCGGGAGTACGAGAACAACGGCATCGCCCGCGACGGCGCCAAACTCGTCACCGCGGTCGCCTGCTCGGTGGTCCCCAAGTTCACCGTCGTGATCGGCGGCTCGTACGGCGCCGGCAACTACGGCATGTGCGGTCGCGCCTACGACCCGCGGTTCCTGTGGATGTGGCCCAACGCGCGGATCTCGGTGATGGGCGGCGAGCAGGCCGCCTCGGTGCTCGCGACCGTGGCCAACCGTACCGACGACGAGGAGTTCAAGGCCCCCATCCGCGCGCAGTACGAGGAGCAGGGCTCGCCCTACTACGCCTCCGCGCGGCTGTGGGACGACGGGATCATCGATCCCGCCGACACCCGCCGGGTCCTCGGCATGGCGCTCTCGGCCGCGGCCAACGCACCTGTCGCGGATCCGAACTACGGCATTTTCAGGATGTGACGTGAACACCCTCCTCATCGCCAACCGCGGCGAGATCGCCCGCCGCGTGACCCGCACCGCCCGCCGCCTGGGCTGGCGGACCGTCGCGATCCACTCCGACCTCGACGCCGGGGCGCTGCACGTGCGCGAGGCCGACGACGCGGTGCGCGTGGAGTCCTACCTCGACGTCGACGAGGTGGTGGCCGCCGCCCGCGAGAGCGGCGCCGGCTACGTCCACCCCGGTTACGGCTTCCTCTCCGAGCGGGCCCCGTTCGCCCGTGCGCTCGCCGAGGCCGGCATCACCCTGGTCGGGCCCGAGGCCGAGGTGATGGACGCGATGGGCCGCAAGGACGCCGCCCGCGCGGTCGCGGTCGCCGCCGGCGTACCGGTCGTGCCGTCCTACGACCTCGACGACGACCCCGCGGGCTTCGCCTACCCGGTGCTGGTCAAGGCCGCGGCCGGCGGCGGCGGCAAGGGCATGCGCGTGGTGCGCAGCGCCGCCGACTACGCCGAGGGGTTCGCCGCGGCGCAGCGCGAGGCGCGTTCGGCGTTCGGCGACGACACGATCCTGGTGGAGAAGTACGTCGAGTCCGGCCGCCACGTCGAGGTGCAGGTCATGGGCGACACCCACGGCCACGTGGTGCACCTCTTCGAGCGCGACTGCTCGACCCAGCGCCGGCACCAGAAGGTGCTGGAGGAGGCGCCTGCCCCCGCGATCACCGAGGAGCAGCGTGCAGCCATCACCGGCGCGGCCGTGGCGCTGGCCGCGCAGTGCGGCTACACCGGTGCGGGCACCGTGGAGTTCCTGCTGGACAACGCGACCGGCGAGTTCTACTTCCTGGAGATGAACACCCGCCTCCAGGTCGAGCACCCGGTCACCGAGGAGGTCGTGCGGGTCCGCGGGCAGCGGGTCGACCTCGTCGAGCTGCAGCTGCGGGTCGCGACCGGCGAGCCGCTGGGCATCGACCAGGCCGACGTCACGCTCGAGGGGCACGCCATCGAGGCGCGGGTCTACGCCGAGGACTCCTTCGGCGGCTTCCTCCCGCAGGCCGGGCGCGCCGGCGAGGTGCGCTGGCCGGCCGGCGACCGGGTCCGCGTGGACCACTCGCTGGTCAGCGGGCAGCAGGTCTCGACGGCGTACGACCCGATGCTGGGCAAGGTCGTCGCCGGCGGCACCGACCGCGAGGACGCCCGGCGTCGCCTGGTGGCCGCGCTCGACGACACCGTGGTGCTCGGGCTGACCACCAACACCGGCTTCCTGCGCGCGCTCGCCGACCACGCGGCGTTCCGCGACGTCGGGCACGAGGGCGGTCTCGACACCGCCTGGCTCGACCGCGTCGACGTCGTCACCGAGGTGCCTGCCCCGAGCACGGACGAGGCGCGGCAGCTCGCCGCCTGGGCCGTCCACCTCGCCGAGTCCGAGACCGACGGGCCCTTCGCCTCCGACGGCTTCCGCCTCGGCGCGCCCCCCGCGCCGGTCGTGGTGCCGCTCGACGAGGACGTCGTGCTCGGCCGCCGCCCGCGGCTGGACCCGGCCGCCCACGTCACCCCCGCCTCGGTCGAGGTCGTGCTGCGCGGCCAGCGCTTCCGCTTCGAGCGCGGCGACCTGGCCGGCGACCACGCCGACGAGCACACCGGCGACCTCGTCGCGCCCATGCCCGGCACCGTCCTCGACGTCCGCGTCGAGGCGGGTGGCACCGTGGTGGAGGGGCAGGTGCTCGGCGTGCTGGAGGCGATGAAGATGGAGCTCGCGCTCAAGGCGCCGTACGCCGGTACCGTGACCGTCGTCGACGCGACCGTGGGGCGGCAGGTGCCGCTGGGGCACGTGCTGTTCCACGTGGAACCAACGGGAAGCGAGTGAGGTCGGTGGTCGGAGCGGCCGGCACGAGTGACGTCGGTGGCTACGCTGGAGACATGAGCACACCGACGGCAGCCGCCTTGCGGTTGCGGGCCGCGCTCAGCTCGCAGACCGATCGTGTCGCTGCCCTGTTGGATGCCTACGGTGCCACCAACCCACGCCTGTTCGGCTCCGTGGCGCGTGGTGACGCGCGCGACGACAGCGACCTGGACCTGCTCGTCGACCTGGTGCCGGGACGAGGGAACGAGCTCCTTCGTGTCGCCGGCCTGGGGGAGGAGCTGAGCGAGTTGCTGGGGTGTCGGGTGGACGTCGTGAGCGCGAGCCTGCTGCGCGACGACGTGAGCAGGACGGCTTCGGCGGACGCGGTGGCCGTGTGACCCGCACGCCTGATCAGCGCTGCGAGGACATCGACGCGGCCGTGGCGCGGTGCCTGGCGTACCGGGACCACCTGGACTCCGAACAGCTCGGGTCGATGGCCTACGACGCGATCCTGCGCAACCTCGCGGTCATCGGCGAGGCGGTCAAGGCGCTGCCCGAGGAGCTGAAGTCGGCGCGTCCCGAGGTGCCGTGGGCGTCGATCGCGGGGCTGAGGAACGTCGTGGTCCACGAGTACTTCCGCGTGGACCCGGAGATGATTCGCGACATCGTGGACCACCAGCTGGTGGTCCTGGTCCAGCGAGTGGAAGGGTCCCCATGACCGGCGTCATCACCCGCGCCACCCCCGTGCCCGCGCCGGGGATGCCCGGGCGCGTGCGGATCTACGAGGTCGGCCCGCGCGACGGCCTGCAGAACGAGCAGGAGATCGTGCCGCTTGAGGTCAAGGAGGAGTTCGTGCGGCGGCTGCTGGCCGCCGGGCTCCCCGTCGTCGAGGCGACCAGCTTCGTCCACCCGCGCTGGGTGCCGCAGCTCGCCGACGCGGCCGACCTGATGACTGCGCTGGGCGACTCGATCGGCGAAGCAGCGCGCGACTGCCCCGTGCTGGTGCCCAACGAGCGCGGCCTCGACCGCGCGCTCGAGCTCGGCCTGCGCCACGTCGCCGTCTTCGCCAGCGCCACCGAGACCTTCGCGGCCAAGAACCTCAACCGCACGCTGGACTCCCAGCTCGAGATGTTCGCCCCGACCATCGAGCGCGCGCTGGCGGCGGGGATGGACGTCCGCGGCTACGTGTCGATGTGCTTCGGCGACCCCTGGGAGGGCCCGGTCGAGCCCCAGCAGGTCGTGACGGTCGGGCAGCGGCTGCTCGAGATGGGCGTCGGCGAGCTCAGCCTCGGCGACACGATCGGCGTCGGCACCGCGGGCCACGTCACCGCGCTCGTGGAGGCGTTCACCGCGGCGGGCACCGGCGTCGACCGGCTCGCGCTGCACTTCCACGACACCTACGGCCAGGCCCTCTCCAACGTGCAGGCCGGCCTGCGCGCCGGCGTGACGACGTACGACGCGAGCGCCGGTGGGCTCGGGGGCTGCCCGTACGCCCAGAGCGCGACCGGCAACCTCGCGACCGAGGACCTCGTGTGGCTGCTCGACGGTCTCGGCATCGACCACGGGGTCGACCTCGAGGCGCTCGTGGCCACCAGTGCCTGGATGGCGCAGCAGCTCGGGCGCCCCAGCCCCTCCGCCGTGGTCCGGGCGCTGGCACAATCCACCTCGTGACATCCCAGCGTCGGGTCTACCTGCACATCGGTGCGCCGAAGACCGGCACCACCTACGTGCAGGACCGACTGAGCCGCAACGCCAAGACGCTGGCCCAGCACGGTGTCCACTTCCCCTCGCGCTCGCCGCTGGTGAGCCCCGGGATGTTCCACTTCCGGGCCGCGCTGGACCTCCTCGGCCAGGACTGGGGCGGCGAGCAGGGCCATGCCGAGGGCAGCTGGGACGCGCTGGTCCGCCGGGTCCGCCGTACCCGCGGCACCGTGATCGTCAGCCACGAGATCCTCGCCCCCGCGCCGGCGCAGGCCGTGGCGCGCGCGAAGGCCGAGCTCGGTGCCGGCGACGACCTCCACGTCGTCTACGGCGTGCGCGACCTGGCCCGCCAGCTCCCCGCTGCCTGGCAGGAGAGCATCAAGCAGGGCCGCAAGTGGACCTACCGCACCTTCCTGCGCAAGACCCGCAGCGGCAGGCCGTGGTTCTACCGCGCCTTCGACGTGCCCGCCGTGCTCAGCACGTGGTCGGCCGGGCTGCCGCCGGAGAACGTCCACGTCGTCACCGTCCCGCAGTCCGGCACCGCCGGCCCCGACGAGCTGTGGCACCGCTTCTGCCGCGCGGTCGACATCGACCCCGCCTGGGTGCCGGAGGAGTCGCGCCGCACGAACCCCTCGCTCGGCGTCGCCGAGGCGGCGCTGATCCGCCGCCTCAACAAGCGCCTGGGTCGCAAGGTCCGGCGTGACGCGACCTACGACGACCTCGTGCGCGGCCTGCTCGCCGAGCAGGAGCTGGCCGGTCGCGACAGCGCCAAGCTGCTGCTCCCCCCGGGCATGCACGAGTGGGCCGAGGCGGAGTCGGCGCGCTGGGTCGAGTGGATCGAGCAGAGCGGGGTCGACGTCATCGGCGACCTGGACGACCTGCACCCCCTGCCGACCCGCCGCCGCGACTACGTCAACCCCGACAAGGTCACCTCCAAGGCCCAGCTCGCCGCCGCCCTCGACGCGCTCACGGTGATGACGCAGGAGGCGGCGCGCCGCGAGGACCCCGAGCAGCAGCTCGCGCAGCGGTTGCGCACCGGCGTACGCCGCCTGCGCGAGTCGTGACCGGCCCGGCCCGGGCCGCCGCGTGGGTCGCCCACCTGCGGGAGGGCGGCACGACGCCGTGGGCGGAGTGGACCGGCACCGTCGACGGCCCCACGCCGCCGGTCCTCCCCGGCGCCCAGCAGCTGGAGCTGCTGCGCCGGGTCAACCAGCGAGCAGCCGTGCCGGACGCCCTGGTCGAGCGGGTCCTGGCCGCCAGTGCCGCCGGCCGGGGGCGCCCCGACCTCGAGCTCGTGGGCGCCCGTCCCGCCTCCGACTTCGGGCCGCCGCCCGTGGACCCCGCCGACCTGCCGGCCGAGGAGCTGCTGCGCGTGGCGGCGCTGCTCCTCGCCGAGGACCTCGCCGCCGAGGGCGATCCCGACGAACGGCACGACCGCCCCGACGACCTCGGCCGGCTCCTCGGGGATGCCGCCCGGCGGATGAAGCGCAGCGGTCGCGGCCCGTGGCTGCGCCCGTGGCGGACGAAGTACAAGCTGGTCGGCGACCCCTGGCGCGCCGACGCCCTGCGCCGCGACCTCATCGCGCGCGGCCGTCCGCCCGGGGGCCGCGGTGCCCTCGTGCTCGTGGTGGCCGACGACCTCGCCACCATGCTGGGCGACCTGTGGACCGATCGGTGCTTCTCGACCGGCGTCGCGGTGCCGGCGTGGGGGCCGTGGCTGGACGCGCTGGCCGGCTCCCGTCGGATCGCCCGGGGCGCCGACCCCGCGCTGGTCGCCGCCACGTGGTCCGAGCGGGTGGGGCGCGAACGGGTGCGCATCGTGCTCGACGAGACGCAGCTCCCGGCGGTGCTCGGCGTCCCCCGCCTCACGCCGCGGCCGGCGGTGTCGGCGGAGGCCGCCGAGCTCGCGCGCCTGGTCGCGAAGGCGCTCGGCCTGCGCGTGACCCCCGACGTCGGCCGCCGGATCCTGCGCGAGCGGCTGCTGCCGCGCCTGGTCGGGCACCCGGGTCACCCAGGCGCCCCGCTGGCCGTGCCGCCCGAGCACCACCGGTGGATCCACCGCCGATCGGTCCGGATGCGGGACGCCGTGCGCGCGGGTGACTACCCTGTCCTGGGCGAGGTGGACGGCCTGGTGAGCCGCCCGCGCGCCCTGGCCGCCTCCGGTGAGACCCTCTCCGGCGAGGCGGCGGACGAGCGGGTGCTGGCCCTGGCCGTGGACCTGCTCCTCGCACCGACCGGTGCGCAGGACCGCACCGGACCGCAGGAGGCAGGCACGTGAGCGCGCGGGTCCTGCTGCACGTCGGCACCCCCAAGACCGGCACCTCCCACCTGCAGGACGTGCTGTTCCGCAACCGCGATCGCCTGCGCCACCACGGACTGCTCTACCCCGCCGACCGCTTCGACGCGCACTTCCTGGCCGCGCTGGACCTGATGGCGCTGCCGTGGGGCGGGCTGCAGGCCGAGGCGATCGGCCGCTGGGACGCGCTCGCCGAGCAGGTGCGCCGGCACCCCGGCACCTCGATCATCAGCCACGAGATCCTCGCGACCGCCTCCCGCAGCCAGGTCGGCCGGGCGATGCAGTCGCTGGCCCCCGACGACGGCACCGAGGTCCACCTGGTGCTCTCGGTGCGCGACCTGGTGCGCCAGATCCCCGCGGAGTGGCAGGAGAACGTCAAGCACCGCAGCACGATCACCTACGAGGAGTTCCTCGCCCAGCTGCGCGACCCCGAGCGCAAGGGACGCATCGCGACCTGGTTCTGGGGCGTCCAGGAGATCCCCGACATCCTCGACCGGTGGGGCCACGAGCTCCCGCCGGAGAACATCCACCTCGTCACGGTCCCGCCGCCCGGCGGCGCCCCGGACCTGCTGTGGAAGCGGTTCAGCAGCGTCTTCGGACTCGACGGGCTCGACCTCGAGCTCGAGGCCGAGCGCGCCAACCCCTCGCTCGGCGTCCCCGAGACCGCCCTGGTGCGGCGCATCAACAAGGCCGTCAACCCGGTGCTCGACCCGCCCGACTACCGCCCGCTGGTCCGCGAGCTGCTCGCCCACCAGACGCTCTCGCGACGCACCCGCACCCCGCGGCTGGCCCTGCCGCCCGACCTGCACGAGTGGGCCCGCGACCTGGGGCAGCGGTGGAGCGACGAGGTCCGCCGACGCGGGTACGACGTCGTCGGGGACCTCGCCGACCTCGAGCCGGGTCCGCCGCCGGAGCACTGGGCCGACCCGGACTCACCCCGCGAGTCGCAGGTGTCCGGTGCGGCCGTCGAGGCGATCCGCGCGCTGCTGGTCGAGAACGCCCGGATGCGCGCGGAGGAGGAGCGCCTGCGTCACGAGCTCCACGAGGCCCGGGTCGCCCTGGACAGGAGCTTCCTGCGCCCGTCGTACCGCGTGCGCGAGAAGGTCCTGCGCGGCGTCCGCCGCACGGCCGTGGGCCGTGGGCTGCACCGGGTCTACCGGTTGGCGCGTGGCAGGAGCTCGCGGTCGGCGTAGCGCCCGATCCTCCACGTGGCGTAGCCGTCGGCGCCCATGCCCACGACGCCACCGACGACGGGCACGCGTCGCCCGACGACGACGGCCAGCCGCTTGCCGGTCATCCGCGCGATGATGTCGGAGCCGACCTCGGTGGCGATGCGCCGGTCCAGCGCCGGGTCGGCGACCGGTGCCGTGGCCAGCGCCATCGGGGGAGCGGGGAGCGTGCCGCGGCGCAGCATCTCGTCGACCCGGTCGCCACCGAGGAGACAGGCCAGCACCGCGTTGCGCACCCGGGGGTCCTCGAGGTCGTAGCCGCGCAGGTGCGCGATGCCGGCGATCATCCGGCACTGGACCAGCGCGAGGCCGGTGATGTTGGCCGGGATGGCGACGGCGGCGGTCACCACGCCGCCGATGTTGGTGAGGAACCCCTGCGCCCCGGCGTACCTGACGTGGTTCTCGATCACCTCGTGCACCGCGCGGTCGACGTCGCCGTCCTGCTCGCGCAGCTGCGCCTCGGCCGCCGCGGCGGCGCCCGGGAGGGGCCCGACGCCGTGGATGGCGCGGTCCAGCGCCTCACGGACGAAGGTCTCGGTCAGGCCCGGCGCCGCGCCGGCGACCTTCGGGGCGAGGCGACGGCCGACCATGGTGGCGACGCTGCGGCTCCTGCTCAACGGAACGCTCCTCACGAGTGCGATGTCCAGGGGTCCAGGGATCGGTGGACGTCCAGCACGATCGTACGGACGTCCGGACCACCTGCCCGGGGTGTGCCGGACGGGGCGCGTCCCGCGTAGCGTGCCCGCAGTGCCCCTCGAGCCCCCGCCCTCGGCCTGGTCGTTCGGCGACCCCCAGGGCTACGACGCGCTCGACGACCTCGTGGGCATCGGCGCCGACCTCGAGCCCGGCACCCTGCTCGCGGCCTACCGACACGGCCTGTTCCCGATGCCGTCGGGGCACCCCGGCGACCCGATGTACTGGTTCTGCCCGGTGCACCGCGGAGTGCTGCCGCTCGACGGGCTGCACGTGTCCCGGTCGTTGCGCCGCTCCATGCGCGATCTGGAGATCCGGGTCGACACCGCCTTCGACGAGGTGATCGCCGCCTGCGCGGACCCGCGGCGCCCGCAGGGCTGGATCGACCGCGACATCCGCGCCGCCTACTGCGAGCTGCACCGCCTGGGGTGGGCGCACTCGGTGGAGGCCTGGCAGGACGACCGGCTCGTGGGGGGCCTGTACGGCGTGGCGATCGGCGGGCTGTTCGCGGGCGAGTCGATGTTCCACCGGGTGACCGACGCCTCCAAGGCCTGTCTCGTGGCGCTGGTCGGGATGCTGCGCGACGAGCACGCCGCGGACCGGGTGCTGGACGTGCAGTGGCGGACCGACCACCTGGCCTCGCTGGGGGTCGTCGAGATCGACCGTGCGGCGTACCTCGCCAGGCTGCGGCGGGCGACCGAGCTGCCGCTGCCGGTGGCGTTCGACCGCGGCTGATCGCCTGCCGCGTGCCCCTGAGCGGAGCCTGAACGACCCCTCAGTGCGCTCTTGGGAAGACCTGTCATCGTCGGCGGCCGGCCCCCGCGGTGCATGGCGGGGGTCGTGACCGGCACCGACGAAAGGTCTGTTCGTGAAGCTCTCCCCCCTCGCCCGCCTGACCCCCCTCGCGCTGGCCGTCGGCCTGTCGTTGACCGCCTGCGGGTCCGACGACTCCTCCGACGCCGGGGCGCAGGGTGACGCCTCCGCGCAGGAGGGCGGCTCGAGCGTGGTCGCCGAGGGCGACGACTTCTGCACCGCGCTGATGGCCACCGCCTCGGTCCAGGACGGCGAGGACGTGGCCGCGCTGCACGACAGCCTCGAGGAGGCGGGACTGCCCGAGGGCGCCGGCGAGGACGCGCAGGCCGGGTTCGAGGTCTACCTCGACGTGCTGGACCAGGTCGACGAGGACGCCACCGCGAAGGACCTGGAGTCGATGGAGGACCCGGGGCTGAGCAAGGCCGAGCAGGCCGACGTGGACGCGATGGTCAGCTACGCCACGACCACCTGCGCCGGCGGCGCCGGCCAGGACTCCCAGACCCCGGAGAGCGAGACGCCCCAGGAGTGACCCGGCGGGCTCAGCCCAGCAGGCCGCGCATCGTCTCGATCTCCGCGGCCTGGGACGCCTCGATCTCCTCGGCCAGCTCCACCGCCGGGCGGAACGTGCCGGTGGCCTGCTGGGCCTGCGCCATCTCCACCGCCCCCTCGTGGTGGGCGATCATCAGCTCCAGCCACAGCGTGCCGAAGGCCTCGTCGTCGGCATCCTCCAAGGAGGCCAGCTCAGCCGAGGTGAGCATGCCGGGCATCGAGCCGTGGCCGCCGTCGTGACCGTCGCCGTGGGACTCCTCCAGCTCGGACATCGCCTCGGAGGGGGACCGGTCGCCGTGCCCGGCCAGGCTGTGGTCGCGCACCGTGGCGGGCACCGGCTCGTCCCAGGAGACCAGCCAGTCGCTGAGCTGCTCGATCTCGGGTGCCTGTGCGTCGCGGATCTGCTCGGCCAGCGCGAGCAGCTCGGGGTCGAGGTCGCGCCCCAGCGTCAGGTCGACCATCGCCAGGGCCTGCGCGTGGTGTTGCAGCATCTCGCCGGCGAAGGCCACGTCCTGGGCGGTGTGCTCGGTGTCGGAGAGGGCGGGCCGGGCCGCGTCGTCGTCACCGCACGCGGTGAGGGACGCGAGGAGCAGCAACGGCAGGGCCGTCGCGACCAGGAGTGCGCGCACGTCTCTAGATGACCGTGGGCTCGGCGGCGGTCTCGGAGACCATGGGACGTCCGGCCGACGCCCAGTCGAGCATGCCGCCGTCGAGGTTGATGGTCTCGTGGCCCTGCTGACCCAGCCACATCGCGGCCTGCGCGGAGCGCCCGCCCACCTTGCAGACCACGAGGACACGGCCCTCGGGCACCTCGTGGACGCGCTCGGGCAGCAGGTTGAGGGGGACGTGCAGCGCCCCCTCGATGTGGCCCGCAGCCCACTCCTCGGGCTCACGGACGTCGAGGACGGTGACGTCCTCGGGGAGGTCGGCCGGCAGCAGGTCGACGCGTGTGGTGGGGATCATGGGTTCCTCAGGTCGGGGATGACGCAGCCGGGTTCCCGGGCCGCGAGGCCGTAGGTCAGCGGCGCTGGTCCTTCTCCGGGGCGTTCCCGGCGCCGCCGACGGTGCGCGCCGCGAACGACGCGAAGGAGGAGGTGATCCCGCGGTGGGTCACCTTGCCGGAGCTGGAGATGCCTCCGGCGCCCTGCCCGCGCCGCAGCCGGCGCTGCTGGACGAAGGAGTAGGCCAGGTCGATGCCGACCACGAGTCCCAGCAGTGCGACGACGGCCAGGACGGCGACGACCACGGGCGTGCTGAGCATGTTGACTCCAGGGGTTGGCGTGCTCCGCAGACTACCCGGGCCGGGGTGGTGGTGAACGTCCTGCGCGGGCGGCTGAGCATCGCCCGACCGGGAAGGTCTGACTGATGTCAGTCAGACCTTCGGGTGTGCGGTCGAACCTTCGACCGCACCGTGCAAGGTTGGACTGACATCAGTCGAACCTTCCGGCTGCCCGACCGACCCCTACTTCAGCAGCCGCGACATCCGCCGGTCGGCGAGCGGCTTGCCGCCGGTCTGGCAGGTCGGGCAGTACTGCAGGCTCGAGTCGGCGAAGGACACCTCGCGCACGGTGTCGCCGCAGACCGGGCAGGCCTGGCCGGTGCGGCCGTGGACGGCGAGGTTCGACTTCTTCTCGCCCTTGAGCTCGCTGGCCGCGAGCCCGCGGGACCGGTCGACGGCCGCGCCGAGGGTCGAGCGGAGCGCGGCGTACAACGTCGTCAGCTCCTCGGGCTCCAGCGTGCCGGCGGGCTTGAACGGCGACATCCGCGCCGCGTGCAGGATCTCGTCGGAGTAGGCGTTGCCGATGCCGGCGATGGTGCCCTGGTGGCGCAGCACGCCCTTGAGCTGCTTGCGGCCCTCCCGCTGGAGGATCTCGCCGAGGGCCTCCTCGGTGAAGTCGTCGGTGAGCGGGTCGGGCCCGAGCGAGGCGATGCCCGGCACGTCCATCGGGTCGCGCACGACGTACGCCGCCAGGCTCTTGCGGGTGCCGGCCTCGGTGACGTCGAGGCCGGGGGAGGTGCCGCTGCCGTCGTCGTCGAGCACGATGCGCAGCGCGAGCGTAGACTTCGGGCTCGGCTTCGGCGGGATCGCCGGGACCTCGTCGCGCCACCGCACCCAGCCCGCGCGGGCGAGGTGGAGCACCAGGTGGGTGCCGGAGGCCTCGATGTCGAGGAACTTCCCGAAGCGCCCGACCCGGTCGACCAGCGTCCCCTCCAGCGCGGAGATCGGCGGGCGATAAGTCTTCAGCGCACTGAACTGCGGCACGTGGACCGTCACGATCGCGCGGCCGTCCAGCCGGCCGCCCAGGTCGAGGGCCAGCGCCTCCACCTCAGGCAGCTCGGGCACGGCACCATCCTAGGTCGCGGCGCGCACCATGAGCACGACCGTCAGGACGAGGTACACCGCCAGCGCGGTCAGCCCGAGCGTCATCGCGAAGATCGCGACCGTGCGCATGGTCGGGGTGTGGTCGATGGAGCCGGAGCGGTAGGACAGGGTGCGCCACAGCCCCACCGGCAGGGTCGCGAGCGTGACGAGCAGGGCGAGCCACCAGGCGGCGATCAGGGGGTCCATGACCGCACGGTGCCCAGGAGCGTGGTGGTCGATGCGTGTCGCTAGCCGAATCTCGGGAAAGCGCTAGAGACCCCGATACCGTCCGATCATGGACCCGATCCGCAACCCCTACGCCCCCGGCGCGGGGCAGCGACCGCCGGAGCTGGCCGGCCGCGACGAGCAACTTGCCGCCTTCGACGTGGTGCTCGAGCGGGTCGCCCGCGGTCGGGCCGAGCGCAGCCTGGTGCTCACCGGCCTGCGCGGAGTCGGCAAGACGGTCCTGCTCAACGCGCTGCGCAGCGCCGCCGTACGCCGGGGCTGGGGGACCGGCAAGCTCGAGGCGCGACCCGACCTGCCGCTGCGACGCCCGCTCTCCAGCGCCCTGCACCAGGCCGTGCGCGAGCTCGGGCACCCCGAGGAGGAGCAGCGCGACCACGTGCTCGGCGTGCTGCGCGCCTTCGCCGAGCGCGACGCGGGTCGCGACGCGAAGCTGCGCGACCGGTGGAGCCCCGGCATCGACGTACCCGCTGCGCGCGGGCGCGCCGACTCCGGCGACATCGAGATCGACCTCGTCGAGCTGCTCACCGAGGTCGGCGGCCTGGCGCAGGACCTCGGCAAGGGCGTGGCGGTCTTCCTCGACGAGATGCAGGACCTCGGGCCGGCTGACGTGTCGGCGCTGTGCGCGGCCTGCCACGAGATCAGCCAGTCCGGGTTGCCGGTGATCGTGGTCGGGGCGGGGCTGCCCCACCTGCCTGCGGTGCTCAGCGCCAGCAAGTCCTACTCCGAGCGGCTCTTCGCCTACCAGCGCATCGACCGGCTCTCCCGCGACGCCGCCGACCGCGCGCTCGCCGCGCCGGCCAACGAGGAGGACGCGGAGTTCACCCCCGAGGGCCTCGAGGCGATGTACGCCGCCACGGGGGGCTACCCGTACTTCATCCAGGCCTACGGCAAGACCGTGTGGGACCTCGCCCCGCGCAGCCCGATCACCGCCGACGACGTCGCCGTGGCGGCCCCCGAGGCCGAGCGCGAGCTGGCCGTGGGGTTCTTCGGGTCGCGCTACGAGCGCGCCACGCCGGCCGAGCGCGACTACCTGCGGGCGATGGCCGACGCCGACTCCGGGGAGGACCCGGTCGGTGCCGTGGCCACCGCCGACGTCGCCGCCGTGCTGGGCAAGAAGCCGCAGTCGCTGTCGCCGGCGCGCGACGCGCTGCTGAAGAAGGGGCTGATCTACTCCGGTGAGCGGGGCCGGATCGCGTTCACCGTGCCGCACTTCGGACGCTACCTGCGCGACCACGCCTGACGCCCCCGCGGGAACCGGTGCGGGATCCGGTCGGGTGGTGCCCCGCGGCCGAGCCCGCTGGCACCGTCGGTGCGCATGAGCCACCTCAGCGGACTCCCCGAGGAGCACGACGAGCCGCGCGTCGTGCTCGAGCGCACCATCCGGCTCGTCGAGGACGAGCTGCGCGGCGCACCCGTCGACGACGTGCTCACGCGCCTGCGCGCGGAGCTGCCCGACGACCTCGACGTGCCAGAGCACAACCTGCGCGCCGCGGCCGAGGCGATCGCCGACGGGCGTCGCGAGGACGGCTCGCAGGGCTGATCCGCTGTCGTCGGGCCACGTCTCGGCCACAATGGTCCCCGTGAGCGAGCGCGCGCCTGACCGCCCGCTCGTCCTGGCCCACCGCGGGGCGAGCCACGACCACGCCGAGCACACCCTCGGTGCCTACCTCGCCGCGCTCGACAACGGCGCGGACGGCCTGGAGTGCGACGTCCGGTTGACCGCGGACGGGCACCTGGTGTGCGTCCACGACCGCAACCTGCGGCGGACCGCCTCCAGCCGCGGCCTGGTGTCCACGATGGACCTCGCCGAGCTGGGCGAGCTCGACTTCTCCTCCTGGAAGCACCCGTGGGCCGAGCTCGACGACGAGCGCCCCGACCGCGTCGACGAGCACGGCAAGGTGCTGACGCTGCGCAAGCTCTTCGAGGTCGTCGCCGACTTCGACCGCCGCATCGAGATCGCGGTGGAGACCAAGCACCCGACGCGGTACGGCGGGCTCGTCGAGCGGCGGGTGGCCGAGCTGCTGCGCGACTTCGGGTGGGATCGCGCGGGCGGCCCGGTGCGCGTCATGTCCTTCTCCTACACCGCGCTGCAGCGGATGGAGCGGCTCGCCCCGGACGTGCGGCTCGTGCAGCTGATCGAGCACGTCCCCTACTGGCCGGTGCTGCGGCGGGTCGTCGGGAAGGACTGGCTGGTCGGGCCGGGAGTCAAGCTGCTGCACGAAAGCCGTCGCCTGGGCGAGAGCATCAACCGCGCCGGGCACGACATGCACGTGTGGACCGTCAACACCCCCGACGACCTCCGGGTCTGCCAGGAGCTCGGCGTGAAGGCCGTGATCACCGACCGTCCGGCGTACCTCCTGGACCTGCTGGACCGCCAGGCGGGGGCCGACGGGTAGTTTCGCGGCCATGGGTAAGAAGAACCGCGTCAAGGGCAAGGCCCGCACCTCGCTCCCCGCCTTCGTGAAGCGCCCCTTCGAGGGGCTGCCCTCGGAGTGCGACGTGATCGCGCTGCGCGAGCTCGTCCCGGCCGGTACGGCGCCGCTGGCCCTCGCCGGGTCCGACCGTGAGGTCGTGCTGTGCTCGCTGCTCCCGATGGCCGCGCCCGCGATGGTGCGCGAGTCCGGCGCGATCTGGCTGGGCCTGCAGGTCCAGCACCACTTCGGTGACCCGGCGCGCGACCTCGGGGCGGTGCTGGAGAAGGCGATCGCCCAGGCCGAGGCCGGCGAGGTCGGCATCGTCGGGCTCACCGATCCCCCGGGCGAGGGCCCGCGCCTGCAGGACCTCGTGACCGGCGACTCGCTGGACGTGACCGTCCACGAGGGCTTCGACTTCTGGCTCTCCGACGTGGAGGACAAGGACGCCATGGCCGGTGCGCTCGACCAGGCCAACGAGGCGGCCATGCCCACCTCGCGGCTGAGCAGCGTCGAGGCGGCGTACTGGACCTCCATCGGGACCAAGGAGCACCTGCGCTGGGTGATGCCCCAGCCCGAGGACGCGCTGCTCGCCGCGCTCGCCCGCCTGCACGTGGCCGGCAAGGACGTGCTCGTGCCCGGCGCCCGCTTCGTCGGCATGTTCCGCACCCACGGCGTCCTCGCCCCGGTCTGGGACCTCGAGGTCGGCACCGGCGCCGAGGCCCTCGAGGAGCCGGCCGCCGCGTTCGCGCAGGACCTCGAGGCCGCCCTCGCCGACACCTCCGACCTGACCCCCGAGGAGCGCTCGGCGCGCAACGGGCTCGCGAACCGGCAGGTCACGCTGCGCTGAGGATCGGGTTAGTCCGCATCCCTTTTCCTGCTTACTGCGCAGTAAGCAGGAAAAAGAATGCGTCCTATCCCGCCGCGGCGCCCCCCTCCACCGCCGTGACCCGGGCCAGGTGGCGCTCGGCGGCCCGGGCGGCGGGCGCGATGGCGAGCGCCGAGAGCACGACGATGGCCGCGATGCTCAGCCAGCCGAACGTGCCGACCTCCATCGCCAGGAACGTGAAGGCGGCGGGGGCCCAGACGGTGCCGAGGGTGTAGCCGAGGTTGGCGACGCCCTGGTACTCCCCGCGGCGGTCGGGGTCGGACAGCTCGGCTTGCAGTCCCCACTGCCCGGCGGACTGGTAGAGCTCGGCGCCGGTCACCGTCACGTGACCCAGCCACACCAGGGCGATCGTCACCCAGCCGACGGTGTCGTGGGTGACCAGCACGATCGCGCAGGACAGTACGAAGAAGAAGGCGCCGCGGCGCTGGGCGCGCAGTGACGACGTCACGTCCGCGACCCCGCGGGCGGCGGCGACCTGCAGGGCCACCGCCATCACCGTGTTGGTGCCGAAGAGCAGCGCCAGCAGCTCGCGCGGGGCGTCGGTCTCCTGCACCAGCCACAACGGGATGACCACGTTGAGCAGCACCTGGTGGGTCGAGAGCACGCCGTCGAAGGTCGACATCACCAGGAAGCCCCGGTTGCGCAGCGCTGCGCGAGGATCGCGCCGCCGCCCCGACACCGCCTCCAGCGCGCCCTCGAGCGGCGACTCGGTCGGTGCGGCCGCCTCGTCCTCGCGTGACAGCCTCGGCAGCCGCGTCACCAGGACGGCGTTGGCGGCCAGGATCGCCGCGGTGACGATCGGGATCGCCATGATCGCGCCGTCCCCGGGCGCGGCGAGCGCCAGGCCGCCCGCGCCGGCCCCGAGGGTGTAGCCGACGTTGCGCGAGGCCCGCATGTAGGCCAGTGACCGCACCCGGGTCTCCCGGGGGAACACCTCGAAGCGGTAGGCGTTGCGCCCGGCCCGCGCCCAGGTCTGCGCCAGGTCGAGAGCGATCGTGACGGCCACGAAGGCGGCGAACCCCTCGACCAGCACCCACGAGGCGAAGAGCAGCGCCTCCAGGGCGCTGCCCAGGATCCAGGTACGCCGGGTGCCGACCCGGTCCGCGAGCCTGCCCAGTGGCACGGACCCGACGAACACCGCCAGCCCGCCGATCGTCAGACCGAGCCCGACCTGGGCGGCCGAGAGCCCCACGATCTGGGTGAAGTAGAACGCCGACCCGGTGAGGAACGCGCCCTCGCCGAAGGCGGAGAGCACCGACTGGTAGGACATCGCCCGGATGAGCGGGTCGTCGGACAGGACCTTCTGCAGCGCCCGGCGCACGCCGACCTCCCGAGGATGGAGCGATATGTCTTGACGTCGAGAAACTCTACATCAAGGTAAATCAGTCGCGGTCCCGCAGGGCCCACGGCCGCAGCGAGGAGTAGCCCTTGACCGAGGCCCGCGGGACCCGGCGCAGCGACCAGACGGGGGAGTCCTCGAGCTCCTCGCGCATCCCGTCGTCGACCAGCACGGTGCCCGGGCGGGCGAGCGAGGTCAGGCGGGCGGCGATGTTGACCGTCGCACCCAGCACGTCCCCGAGCCGGGTGACCACGTCGCCGAACGCCACGCCGGCACGGACCGCGGGGAACGGGTCGTCCTCGTCGGCGCCCATGGTCACCAGCTGGTGCACGATCCGCGCCGCGGCGGCAGGGGTGTCGGCGACGAGGAGCACCTCGTCGCCGATGTTCTTGATGACGCGTCCACCGTGGTCGACCACGACCTCGGTCGAGCGTGACTCGAAGGTCTCGATCCAGCCGACCAGCTCGGCCTCGCGCATCGAGCGCGACTGGGAGGTGAAGCCCACGATGTCGACGAAGGCGACGGCCTGACGGGTGGTCTCGTTGGTGGACGGTCCCTCGGATCCGGCGAGCCGGCGCCCCGCCGCGCTGGTGAGGTGGCGACGCCAGACATACGACTGCAGCCGTTCGACCCGTGGGATGACCTCGCCGGTGAGCATCGCCAGCTGGGCGGCGGGATCGGCGTGAGGGCCGTCGGTGGGGCCGGCGGCCGCGACCCGGGCCATCAGGGTGGTCTGCCACTCCGCGAGGCGGGCGAAGGAGCGGCCCCAAGTGCGGACCAGCGCAGATCGGGAGTCGTCACCGAGGATGCCGAGCCCGGTCAGGTCGGCCGCCAGCCGCAGGGCCTCCACGTCGGCGGTGGTGAAGGCGACGTCGTCGTCGGAGGTGGCCGGGAAGCCGAGCAGTCGCCACAGCTCCTGCGCGACCTCGACGGGTACGCCGGCGGCCTCGGCGACCTCGACCCGGGTCAGGGACGGCCGCTCACCGAGCAGGAGCTCCTCGAGGCCCTCCTGCTCCGGCGTGGGGTCGGCCTCGCTCAGGAGTCGGACCCGCCCGCGAAGCGCTCCTTGGCCAGGTTGTCCAGCGCCTCGCCGAAGGACGGCATCTCCACGGCCAGGCGCTGCAGCTGGTCGGGGGTGAAGTGGATCAGCTCCAGCGGCGAGAGGGCCACGATGCTGGCGGTGCGCAGCGAGTGGTTGAGGATCGCGGCCTCGCCGACGATGTCACCGGGGCCCAGCTGCGCGATCTCCTTGCCGTGCTGGCGGACCGAGACCGTGCCGGACAGGATGATGTAGGCCTTGTCGGCGCCGGTCCGCTCGGAGATCGGGGCCCACCCCTCGGGCAGGGTGACGCGGGTCCCCGCGGAGCTGATCTTGGCGATCTCCTCCGGGCTGAACGAGCTGAAGAACGACATGGGTTCCCTTCCGGCGGTCGTGGTGCTCCCGCGACGCATCCTCTCCGAGGTGTGTCAGCGGTGTAAAGCAGAGGTCTTGCAGGTCACGGCGCCGCGCGCAGCGCACGGCGGCACGCGTCGGCGCAGGTCAGAGCGGGTCGCGAGTGATCGGGCAGCTCATGCAGCGCGGACCGCCGCGGCCCGAGCCGAGCTCGGAGCCGGCGATCCGGACGACCTCGATGCCGGCCTCCTCGAGCCGCTCGTTGGTCTGGTCGTTGCGCTCGTAGGCGACCGCCACCCGCGGCGCGATCGCCAGGGTGTTGTTGCCGTCGTCCCACTGCTCGCGCTCGGCGGTCACCGGGTCCAGGCCGGTGTCGATGCGGTGCAGCTGGTCGATGCCCATCGCCTTCGCCGCGGCCACCAGGAACGGCTCGGGCGGCGCGACGTCGAGGGTCAGGGTGGCCTCGTCGCCGTCCTCGGCGAGGGTGACGGCGTGGGCGACGAGGTGGTCGGCGACGTTGGGGTACATCACGACCTTGTCCACGTCGACCAGCGTGCAGATCGTGTCGAGGTGCATGGTCGCCCGCTCCTGGGCGATCGGCACCGCCAGGACGGTGCGGGCCAGGCCGGCGTGGAAGACCTGCCGGGCGAACCGCTCGACCCCGGCCGGCGTCGTACGCTCCCCGACGCCCACGGCGATGACGCCCGGCGCGAGGTGCAGGACGTCGCCGCCCTCGACGTGCTCGGAGTGCCAGCCGTGGATCTTGCGGGTGCCACGGAAGCGCGGGTGCTCGGTGTAGATCAGCTCGGTCAGCTGGGTCTCCCGCGCCCGCGCCGGCATCGCCAGCGACGTGACGGCCACCCGGTCGCGCACCCACACGCTGGAGTCGCGGGTGAACAGCAGGTTGGGCAGCGGGTCGACGAGGAAGTCGTACGGCGAGAGCAGCGAGGTCACCAGGCCGAACCCGCCGCGCACCTCGTCGTTGCGGATGCCCGCGGTGAGGTAGGCCGTCAGCTCCTCGGGGGTGGCGTCGTGGAGGAACCGCGCGAGGTAGGCGCGCAGGGTGTCGCCCAGGTGCAGCCCCGAGAGCGCGGCGGTGATCGCGTGGTTGCGGGCGATCTCGTCCTGCAGGGTCTCGGTCAGCAGCTCGGTGAGGTAGAGGACCTCGACGTCGCGGGCGCGCAGGGCCTCGGCGAACGCGTCGTGCTCCTCCTGGGCCCGGGCCACCCAGGGGATCCCGTCGAAGAGCAGCCGGTCGTTGTTGCGAGGGGTGAGGCGCTTGAGCTCGTTGCCGGGACGGTGCAGCATCACCGTGCGCAGGCGACCGACCTCGCTGTCGGCGTAGTGGGCGGGGCTCTGGGTCATGGGCTCACCCTAGGACGTCGCGACCCACCCGACGGCGTGCGAGGCTCAGGCGGAGCGGAACGGGTCGGCGGGGTAGACGCCGAGGATCGTCACGTCGGTGGTGAAGAAGGCCAGCTCCTCCAGCGCGTTGCGCAGCGGCGTCTCGTCGGGGTGCCCGTCGACCTCGGCGAGGAACTGCGTCGCGGTGAAGTGGCCGTCGACCATGTAGCTCTCGAGCTTGGTCATGTTGACGCCGTTGGTCGCGAAGCCGCCCAGCGCCTTGTAGAGCGCGGCCGGCAGGTTGCGCACGTTGAAGACGAAGCTGGTGACGACCGGGCCGTTCCCGGCGGGCGCCTTGACGTAGTCGCGGGACAGCACCACGAAGCGGGTGGTGTTGTGGTCCTCGTCCTCGACGTCGGTGGCCAGCACGTCGAGGCCGTAGATCTGCGCGGCCAGCGGCGGGCTGATCGAGGCCTGGCTGGGGTCGGCGGCCTCGGCGACCTCGCGGGCGGCGCCGGCGGTGTCGCCCGCGATCAGCGGGGTCAGGCCGTGCTCGCGGATGATGCGGCGGCACTGGCCCAGCGCGTGCACGTGGCTGTGCACGGTGCGGATCGACTCCAGGCTCGCGCCCGGCACGGCCATCAGGTGGAACCGGATCCGCAGGAAGTGCTCGGCGATGATGTGCAGCCCACTGCCGGGCAGGAAGTGGTGGATGTCGGCCACCCGACCCGCGATCGAGTTGTCGATCGGGATCATCGCCAGCTCGGCCTCACCGGACCCGACGGCCGAGAAGACGTCCTCGAAGGAGGCGCACGGCAGCGCCTCGAGCTCGGGGTAGTGCTCCTGGCACACGATGTGGGAGTTGGCGCCCGGCTCTCCCTGGTAGGCGATGCGTCGCGGGTTCGGCACCCGAGCAGCATAGGTTTTCCGCCGTGACGTTCCTGCTCGTGCTCACTCTCGTGGTCGCCCTCGCCGCTCTCGCGTGCGCCGTGCTCGCCCTCCGGACGGCCCGTTCCGGCGTACGACGTGAGGGACCCGACGCCCTGCCCGAGGACGTCCTGGGGCTGCGCCAGGAGGTCGCCGCGCTGCGTGCGGAGGGTCGTGACGCGCTGCGCCACCTCGCGGCGGTGCGCTACGACGCCTTCGGTGACATGGGCGGGCACCTGTCGTGGTCGGTGGCGCTGCTCGACGACGGCGGCAACGGCGTGGTGCTCACCTCGATCCACGGCCGCTCCGAGGCCCGCACCTACGCCAAGTCCATCTCCGCCTGGCGCTGCGACCAGCAGCTCTCGCCCGAGGAGTCCGAGGCCGTCGAGGCCGCCCGCCCCTGACCCGCCGAACCGTCACTCACGCACGGCCGAACCGTCACTGACGCACGGCCGACCCGTCGCTCACGCACGGCCGACCCGTCGCTCACGCACAGCGTGCGCGAGTGACCTCTCGGGCGTGCGCGGGCGACGTCTGGGCCGTGCGCGGGCGATGTCTGGGCCGTGCGCGAGCGACCTCTCGGCGTCAGAGCAGCGAGACCAGGCCGACGACGGCGAGGACGACGGCGGCGGCGCCGGCGACCTTGACGACGATGCCGGCGGTGCGGGCCGAGCCGGCCGCGGAGTCGAGCAGCTGCTCCTCGGAGCGGGTGGTGACGACGAGGTCGCCCTTCGCGGGCTTGCGGATGGTGAGGACGCCGCCGGCGTCACTGACCTCGCCGGCCACGAAGAGCCGGGTGCCGGGCTCGAGCACCCACTCCTCGTGCTCGAAGCCGATCGTGTCCCGGGCGCCACCGCGGCGGCCCTCGCGGAACTCCGAGAGCGACTTGCGGGCCCCGTCCACGCCGCCGGAGGCCTCGACGAGCACCTCGCCCGTGGCGTCGCGCAGCACGAACGCGGACGACGAGGTCTCCGAGGTGACGGTCTCCTCGGCGGTGGAGGTCGATTTCTTGCCCTCGGCGTCCTCGGTGACCTGGGTGTAGCGGCGGGTCACGGTGTGGCGGTGCCACACGCAGGGGGTGCCGGTCTCGGGCGAGGTGAGCCGCCCGGCCGGGCCGGGGTGTGCCTCACCGCTGAGCTCGACGACCTCGCGGTAGGAGCCGGCGCCGGCCGCCCCCGAGGCCGCAGCCGCGACCTCGGTGAGCGTGGCGACGGTGGAGGTCCCGGTGGCCAGCAAGCGCCCGCGCTTGCGCTCGGCCGAGCGGCCGGTCCACCAGGCGACGCCTGCGATCACCGCGGCCAGCGCCGCCACCAGCAGGAAACCCATCACTCGCTCCTCGACTCAGACCGGCCCGAGAGTCGGAACCACCCTGCCAGAGTCGAGCGGTGGAGTGCAGCGCGTGAGCCTGGTTCACGTGAGGCACTCCGCGACCGGGTGGACCAGGCAGAGGGGTCAGCGCGGGACGCGCACCAGCACGCGCCCGTGGACGCAGCGCATCCGCAGCTCGCGCCCCGGCCCGATCGAGTCGCCGTCGAGCTGGCGGGGGGTGTCGGAGGAGGCACGGACCACGACCGTCGAGCCGGTACGCCGGTCCACCAGCTCGTCGGTGTGGCGCAGCTTGAGCAGCACCCGCCAGGCCAGCGGGATCCAGGAGAAGAAGTTCTTCGGGTGCAGGATCACGACGTCGAGCAGGCCGTCGTCGATGGCGGCGTCGGGCAGCAGCGGCATGCCCGCCTGGAGGAAGCCGACGTTGCCGACGACCACGGTGCGTGCTCGGTGCTTGGTGAACTCCCCGCCGTCGACGGAGATCTCGACCTTCATCGCCGGGAACATCAGCGACTTCAGGCCGGACAGGACGTAGGCCAGCCAGCCCACGCGCTTCTTGATGTCCTCGTTGACGCCCTCCATGATCGCGGCGTCGAAGCCCATGCCGGCCATCACCATGAAGTGGGAGTCCTCGATGCCGTCGCCGGCGACCTCGACCATGTCGATGGCGCGGTCCTGGCCGGTGAGGCCGACGTCGATGGCCGCGCGCAGGTAGAGCGGGATGTCGAGGTTGCGCGCCAACAGGTTGCCGGTGCCGGCCGGCACGATGCCCACGGGGATGCCGGTGCCGGCGAGCTCGGCGCACACCTCGCGCACGGTGCCGTCGCCGCCGCACACGAGCACCAGGTCGGCGCCGGCCACGGCGGCCTCCTCGGCCATGCCGGTGCCGGGGTCCTCGACGGTGGTCAGGTGCCAGGTCGGGTCGGCCCACCCGGCCTCGCGGGCCATGCCGGTGACCGTGGTCTTGAAGACGTCGACGTCCTCGACCTTGATCGGGTTGAGCACGACCGCCAGCCTCCGGGTCGAGGGCACCGCCTGCGGCAGCGGCTCGGCCTTCTGGGCGTGGCTGCGCGGCAGGGGCGAGTACGCCGCCAGGACCACCAGCAGGATGCCGGCACCGAGCAGCACCCCACCGACGACGTCGCTGGGGTAGTGCCGGCCGAGCAGCACGCGGTCCAGGCACACGGCGAGGACGACGAGCCCGACGGCGGCGTACACGAGACGACGGATGGTGGCGCGCCGCACCAGCATCAGCACCAGCACGCACACGACGCCGCCGAGGGCGGCGACCGACGACGCGTGGCCCGACGGGAAGGCGTTGGACTCCAGCAGCGCCTCGGGGCTCTGCCAGTCCGGACGCTCGCGGCCGACCCAGATCTTGAGCCAGGTGGTGGCGAGCGCGGTGAGCGCGGGGACCGCCAGCGCGACGACGGCGGCACGCCGGTGGCCGCGCAGCAGCATGACCAGCGCGGTGGCGATGGTCATGACGGTCATGCCGGTGGTACCGAAGGTCAGCTCGATCCAGCGCAGCAGGTCGAAGAGCCGCGACCCCGCCTCGACGTACGGCACGTCCGGGCCGCCGCCACGGGCGTCGACGTCGGCGAGCGGCCCCCAGCCCTGGGTGACCGCGAGCGTCAGCAGGGCGAAGGCCGCGAGGCAGGCGAGACCCCAGCCGAGCAGCAGGGAGCGGGAGCGGTCGAGCACGCGCCACAGCATGGCAGAGCCGCCACCCACAACCGGGGTGAGGAGCCGACCCCCGCGGGGATAGCCTTCACGACATGATCGACCCCAAGGTCCTGCGGGACGAGCCCGACCGCGTCCGCGCCGCGCTGGCCAAGCGCGGCCTGTCCGACGAGGTCGTCTCACGCTCCCTGGAGGCCGACACCGCCCGCCGCGCGGCGATCGCGGCGTTCGAGGAGAAGCGCGCGCAGCAGAAGCAGCTCGGTGCGCTCATCCCGAAGGCCCAGGGCGAGAAGAAGCAGCAGCTGCTCGCGCAGACCAAGACGCTCGCCGCCGAGGTGAAGGCCGCCGAGGCCGCCCGCGGCGAGGCCGAGGAGACCTGGCAGCGCGCGCTGCTGGAGATCCCCAACCTCGCGGCGCCCGAGGCGCCCGAGGGCGGCGAGGACGACTTCGCGGTGCTCGAGCACGTCGGCACCCCGCGCGACTTCGCGGCCGAGGGCTTCGAGCCGCGTGACCACATCGAGCTCGGCAAGCTGCTCGGCGCGATCGACATCGAGCGCGGCGCCAAGGTCTCCGGAAGTCGCTTCTACTTCCTCACCGGCGTCGGCGCCCAGCTGGAGCTGGCGCTGGTCAACCTGGCGATGGACCAGGCCCGCGAGGCCGGGTTCACCCAGGTGATCGCCCCCTCGTTGGTGCGTCCGCGGGCGATGGACGGCACCGGGTTCCTCGGCCAGGCCGCCGACGACGTCTACCGCATCGAGGGCGAGGACCTCTACCTCGTCGGCACCTCCGAGGTGCCGATGGCGGCCTACCACTCCGACGAGATCCTCGACACCGCGCAGCTGCCGCTGCGCTACGCCGCGTTCAGCCCCTGCTTCCGCAAGGAGGCCGGCTCGCACGGCAAGGACACCAAGGGCATCATCCGGGTGCACTGGTTCGACAAGGTGGAGATGTTCGTCTACACCACGCTCGAGGAGTCCTACGCCGAGCACGAGCGGCTGCTGGCGTGGGAGAAGGAGTTCCTCGGCAAGCTCGAGCTGGCCTACCGCGTCATCGACGTCGCGGCCGGCGACCTGGGCCTCTCGGCGATCCGCAAGTTCGACTGCGAGGCGTGGATCCCCACCCAGGGCAAGTACCGCGAGCTCACCTCCACCTCCAACTGCACCGAGTTCCAGAGCCGCCGGCTCGACATCCGCGGCCGCTTCGAGGACGGCACCAAGCCGCTGGCCACCCTCAACGGCACGCTGTGTGCGATGACCCGCACCATCGTGGCCATCCTCGAGACCCACCAGCAGGCCGACGGCTCGGTCCGCGTCCCGCAGGCGTTGCAGCCCTACATGGGTGGCCTCGAGGTGCTGAAGCCGGTCGGCGCGTGAGCGAGCCGGCTCCCGGCTGGGTCCCGAAGCTCGTCGCGCTCGACATCGACGGCACCCTGCTGCGCTGGGTCGACGGGGCCGGCCAGACGCACGCCGAGGTCTCCGAGGCGGTCGCCGACGCCGTACGCCGTGCGCGGGAGGCCGGTGCCCACGTGGTGCTGGCCAGCGGCCGCTCCCCGCACGGGATGGTCCCCGTGGCCGACATGCTCGGGCTCGACGACCCCGCCGACCCGGTGTGGGTGGTGGCCTCCAACGGCGGCGTGGTCTTCCGCTACCCGCCGATGGACATCGTGCACGAGCAGACCTTCGACGCCCGGCCGGCGGTGATGGCGGTCCTCGAGGCGCACCCGAACGCGCTCGTCGGCGTCGAGGAGCGGGGCGTGGGCTACCGCGTCAACAAGCCCTTCCCGGCCGGCGAGCTCTCCGGGGACATGATCGAGACCCCTCTGGAGCAGATCGTCGCCGAGCCGGTGAGCCGCGTGATCATCCGCGACCCCGAGGCGACCGCCGACGACTTCGTGGAGCTCGCGGGGCGGCTGGGGCTGCACGGCACCGACTACGTCGTGGGCTGGACGGCCTGGATGGACCTCTCACCGGTGGGCGTCTCCAAGGCCTCGGGCCTGCAGCACGTCTGCGACGAGCTGGGCGTCGACGCGCAGGACGTGCTGGCGATCGGCGACGGCCGCAACGACCTGGAGATGTTCGCCTGGGCCGGCCGGTCCGTGGCCATGGGCCAGGCCATCGACGAGGTCCGGCAGGCCGCGGACGACGTGACGGCCACCGTCGACGAGGACGGTGCCGCCCAGGAGCTGGGGCGGTACTTCTGAGCGCCCCGGCCCCCGTCCTCACCACCGCGCGCCTGGAGCTGCCGTTGTGGTCGGCCGACGTGGTCGCCGACCTGCGGACCGGCCGGCGCCGGCCGGAGTGGCACGCCGACTTCCCGCGCACCGACGACGTCGACGCCGCGTCGCTGTGGGTCGAGGGCGACCCGTGGGGACCGCGCAGCATCGTGCGCGGCCAGACGGTGCTGGGGTCGATCGGGTTCTTCGGCCCGCCCGCCCCGGCCGACGACGGCGTCCCCGAGGCCGAGCTCGGCTACGGGCTGGTGCCCGAGGCCCGCGGCTGGGGGTTCGCCACGGAGGCGCTCGGTGCGATGACCGCGGCGGCCGACGCCGCGGGGGTGCGCCTGCGCGCCAGCGTCCACCCCGACAACACCGCCAGCCTGCGGGTGCTGGCCAAGGGCGGGTTCACCTCCCTGCGCGGGTCCGACGGCGAGGGGCAGCTGGTCATGGTCCGGCCGCTGGCCCTCCCGAAGGTGGTCGAGCAGTGACGAGCGCCAGCGAGGAGCGGGCGTCGAGACGACCCCGCCTGGTCGCCACCGACCTCGACGGCACCCTGGTGCGCAGCGACGGCTCGGTGTCGGACTACACCCGCGAGGTGCTGCTGGAGGTCGAGCGGCAGGGCGTGCCGGTGGTCTTCGTGACCGGCCGCCCGCTGCGGTGGGCCCGCGACGTCTTCGACCACGTGGGCTCCCACGGGCTGGCGGTGATCTCGAACGGCGCGGCCGTCTGGGACGTCGCCGCCGACACCGCCCGGCTGGAGCGGCCGATCAGCACGGAGGCGGGTCGCGAGTTCGCCCGCCTGCTGCGCGAGGCGGTGCCCGGGACGTCGTACGCCGTCGAGACCCGCGCCGGGATCGAGCTGGAGCCGGAGTTCATGGAGCGCTACCCGGTGCCCGACGCGGCCCGGCGTGACCACGTCGACGTGCTGCTCGACAAGGGCGCGTGGAAGCTGCTGGCCCGCCACGAGGAGCTCGGGCCGCAGGAGTTCTGGGACCGCGCCGAGGCCGCGACCGGCGACCGGCTGACGATCACCTGGTCCTCCAGCACCACCCTGCTGGAGATCTCCGCCGCGCAGGTCACCAAGGCCTCGACGCTGGCGATGGTGTGTGCCGACCTCGGCATCGGTCCCGACGAGGTGATCGCGTTCGGCGACATGCCTAACGACATCCCGATGCTCTCATGGGCGGGCCGCTCGTGGGCGATGGCCGACGCGCACCCGACGGTGGTCGAGGTGGCCGACGAGGTCGCCCCCGGGCACGAGGAGGACGGCGTGGCGCGGGTCCTGGCTGGTGTGTTCGACCTGTGATCTGGTGTCATCTACGCGTGCCGACCTCCCCCCGTCCCGCTGCCGCCGGCCCCGCGTTCGGCCCTGCGCTCGGCCTCGTGCTGGCGCTGCTGGGTGTGCTGGCGGTGCTCGGGCTGACCGGCCCAGCGGCGTACGCCGCCGAGGACCCGTCCTGCACCCGTCAGGGCGTCAACATGCACGCCCGGCAGGCGCAGGCCGTCTTCACCGGCACCGTGGTCGACGCCAAGGCCTCCGCGCTCGAGGACGGCCAGCGCGGCGTGCGGATCGTGCACCAGGTGGAGGTCGCGGAGGTCTACAAGGCCGCCCGCGTGAGCGTCGCCGCCGAGCTCGAGGTCGTCACGACCCGCAACGTCCGTGGCGAGTGCAACCTCGGGCGGCTGCCCGAGGGCGAGGACGTGGTGTTCTTCGTGCGGGCCGAGACGACCGACGGCGAGCCCGCCGACCCGGTGGTGTTCCTGGCCGCCGGCGACTCCGGCACCGCCGTGGCCGACCAGGACCTCCTCGACGCCATCGACCGGATCCTGCCCAACCCCGTGCCGCCGGTGCCCGCGAGCCCGACGAGTGCGGAGTTCGAGGCGCTGCCCGTCGACGCCCCCACCCCGCTGGGCCGTGCCGCCGCCCCCGGCGCCGCGCTCGCCGTGCTCGGGGTGCTCGGGCTCTTCGTGGTCGGGCGGCTCGGGCGGCGCTGAGTCGGGCCCGGCCACGCAAGGTTCATCGGCCGGCCGATGAACCTTGCCACTGGCCCTGTCTGCCAGTCTGCGTGTGAGTCAGTCGCTCTGATCTAGGAGTGATCGACTTGCCCATCGAAGGTGTCTACAGCGTCGAGGAACGA